>NZ_JBEPDB010000025.1:0-95611 GCF_040300025.1 Dactylosporangium sp. NPDC000555
ATCGAGCCCGGCCGCTCCCAGCCGGCGGGTCGCGACCGGCGCATCGATCGCGGTCGGCGTGGCCACGTGGCGCCGGCCGGCCCGGAAGGCCGCGATGTTCGTGTCGACCGCGACGCCGTTGAGCCGGATCGCCTCCTCGATCGAGCCGGCCGACAGCGGCAGGGCCCCGACCTGGTAGGCCACCCCGAGCAGCAGGACGTTGGCCGTTGTCTCGTCGCCGAACAGGGCGCGGCTGAGCTGGGTGACGTCCACCGCCGTGGTACGCCCGACCGCGTCCCGGATGCGCTCCAGCAGCGCGTCGGACGGCGGGAGGCTGGTCGCGATGTTCGTCACCACGGCCGAGGTCGGCGTGAGCGATGAGGCGACGACCGACACCGTCCGCTCCGGATCGGTGCGGGCGAGGTGCTGCGGTGCCGCCCCGCTGAGCATGTCGAACACCAGGTAGAGATCGGCCTGGCCGTCGGTCACCGCGGCGGTGCGGTCGTCGACCGGGGCGGCGCCGATCTGCAGGTGGGACACGACCGCTCCGGCCTTCTGGCTCATCCCGGTCTGGTCGAGGCCGGCCGTGTGGAGCCCGTCGAGCAGGGCCGCCGTGGCCAGGATCTGGTTGACCGTGACCACCCCGGTGCCGCCGATGCCGACCAGGTAGACGCCGTAAGCCTTGTCGCTGACCGATGCCTTGGCCGCCGGCTCGGGGGGTACCTCACCCGAGTCCGCGCGGCGGGGCCGGGGCCGGCGCGGGGTCGCGGCCGCCGTCGTCCGGACCGTGACGAAGGACGGGCAGTCGCCGTCCAGGCAACTGAAGTCCGAGTTGCACGACGTCTGATGGATCTGGGTCTTGCGGCCCAGCTCGGTCTCGACCGGCTGGACCGAAAGGCAGTTGCTCTTCACGCCGCAGTCGCCGCAGCCCTCGCAGACGAGCTCGTTGATGACCACCCGGCGGTCGGGCTTGGGCAGCTTGCCAGAGCGGCGCATCCGCCGGGCCTCGGCCGCGCACACCTGGTCGTAGATGAGCACCGTGACGCCCTCGACCGCGCTGAGGCGCTCCTGTGCGGCCAGCACCTCCGAGCGCGGCAGCACGGTGACTCCCTTGGCCAGGTCGCGCACGCCGCGGTAGCGCCCGGGATCGTCGGCGCACACGATGATCTGCTTGACGCCCTCGGCGGCCAGCTCGCGGGTCAGGGCCGGCACCGGCATGCCGCCCGCGATCTGCTGACCGCCGGTCATCGCGACGTAGCCGTTGAACAGAATCTTGAAGGTGATGTTCACGTCCGCCGCGACGCAGGCGCGCACCGCGAGCAGGCCCGAGTGGGAGAACGTCCCGTCGCCCAGATGCTGGAAGATGTGTCCGGTCTGCGAGAACGGGGACATGCCGATCCAGGGCACGCCCTCGGAGCCCATCGGCACGACCGGCAGCTTCTGGTTGCCGGCCAGCCGGGGGTCGAAGTACGACATGCCGTGACAGCCGACGCCACCGCCCACGACGGCGCCGTCGGGGAGCACGGTGGACCGGTTGTGCGGGCATCCGCTGCAGTAGGCCGACGTGCGGTTCAGCAGCGGCAACGGAATCCGGCCCGTGGACGGGGCGCGGACCGGTTCGGGCAGGCCGAGTTCGCGCCGCAGGATGGGCTTGATGCGGTCGACCCCGAGCTCGCCGTAGGCGGGCACGAGCAACCGGCCGTCGCGGTCGCGCTTGCCCACGACGGTGGGCCGGTGCGGGGTCGAGTAGAGCGCGCCGCGCAGGGCCGACTCGATGAAGTCGCGCTTCTCCTCGACCACCACGATGTGCTCGAGGCCGTCGGCGAACTGCTCCACAATGGACGGATCGAGCGGATAGATCATGCCGAGCTTCAGCAGGCGGACGCCCCGCTCGCGCAGGCCGGCGTCGTCCAGGCCGGAATCGGCCAGCGACTGCCGGACGTCGTAGTAGGTCTTGCCGGCCGCGACGATCCCGATCCGGGCGCCGGTCCCGGCACCGGCTACGGCGCCCTCGATCCGGTTGAGGCCGTTGGCGGCGGCGAAGGCGACGGCCGCGAGGTGGCGGCGCTCGAGCAGGTCCCGCTCCCGGTCGACGAGGATCGTGGGGACGAGTTCGATCCGCTGCCGGTGCTGCCACGGCTCGCCGTCGATCTCGAGCGCCGGGTGACGCAGGGACAGCCGGTCGGGGGCCAGGTTCACCGAGCCCACCGAGTCGGCCACGTTGGTCACCACCTTCAGCCCGACCCAGCAGCCCGAGTACCGGGACAGCTCCAGCCCGATCACGCCGAAGTCCAGCAGCTCCTGGGTGGTGCCGGGCACGAGCACCGGCATCAGCGCGTCGTAGAAGGCGGTCTCGCTCTGGTTCGGCAGCGACGAGGACCTCGCCGCCGGGTCGTCGCCGGCCACCGCGATGACGCCGCCGAACGGGCTCACGCCGAACTGGTTGGCGTGCTTGAACGCGTCGCCGCACCGGTCCACGCCCGGCGCCTTGCCGTACCAGAGCCCGAAGACGCCCTGCAGCCCGTCGCGGAACCCGCCGGGCGACGGCTGCTGGGTCCCGAACACCACCGCGGCCGCGAGCTCCTCGTTCACGCCGGGCACGTGCCGGATGTCCTCGGTCTCGAGGGTGGCGGCCGCCCGGTGCAAGGTGAGGTCCAGCCCGCCCAGGGGCGATCCGGGGTAGCCGGACGCGAGGCCGCCGGTGCGCAGCCCGGCCGCCCGGTCGATCCGGTGCCGGTCCAGGAGGATGCGCGTGATCGCCTGGGTGCCGGTGAGGACGACGGTGCCGTCGTCGGCGTCGTAGCGGTCCGTCAGTTGGTAGCCGGCGCGCTGCAGGCCAGCCGGTGTCACCGCGCTCACCACGTCGGTCATGGGTGTCTCGGGCCCTTCGTTGCGGGGATGGGCGACTTCACGTCAGGCGGACTCGCCGGTGGCCAAGGGCACCCGGGCAGCGCTGGACGGGTCGCGCGGATCCTTGTAGAGCAGGATGGTGCAGGCGCCGCCGTCCAGGCCGGCCGGGCAGAGGTTCACCGGCCAGGGCACGCCGAGGCGCTCGCGGGCCATCTCCACGTGCCAGATCGGCACGTGGGTGCGGTAGATGGTGGTCGGACGCCCGCCCCAGGTCACCCGGTGCTCGTCATCGACGACCGCGAGACCGAGCCCGGCCGCGAACCGCCCGTCGATGACCTGGCGGGAGCAGGTGCCGCACGGGTCCTGCACGATCGTGAACTTCTCGTCGTCCTCGCTGACCACGAGGTCGGTGAAGTGCCCCTGCAGCAGGCGGACCAGGTTTACCAGGCGCTCGCCCGGGGGCCGGTCGATGTCGTTCATGAGGCCGCGCAGGGCGTCCTCGCCGCGGTGCCGGTGGAACGCCTCGAGCTCGTCCGGGCCGTAGCTGGTGTACACCTGGGAGAGCAATGCGGACAGCCAGTCCCGCAGCACGTCGATGGCCGAACGCCACTCGGCCTCACGGTGGTCGAAGATCGCCAATGCGCCATCCGCGTCGCCGTCGTCGGCGGCCTCGGTCACCTCGTCGACCATCGAGGCCGGCGCCTCGTCCCGCACGGGATCGACGCCCGGATACGCCGCGAAGAAGGCCAGGGTCCGGTTCACCAGGAGGCGCAGGCCGTCGCGGCCGTGACGCTGGACGGCGGCGTCGAGGATCGACGTGACCCAGTCGAGGTAGCGCTCGCGCTGGCCGTGGTGCTCGCGTTCGAGCAGCGCCAGCTCCTCGCGCAGGCCATCCACGTCGGACCCTTCGAGCCGGCGGAGCAGCCGGCCGCGGGGCGACATCGACAACGCTCGCAGCGCCTCATCGGTGAACACACGATTCGATCGACCAGTCTTCACGTCGGCCCTTCTGCTCACCCTTGACGTCTAAGGGTTTAACCTTATAACCTCCGCGACGTGATGCACAACACATCAGTTGCCGGCGACGATGCGGCGCTGACCACACTGCGACTCTCCGTGGACGCCGGGGTCGCATGGGTCGAGCTGAACCGCCCCGAGGTGCTGAACTCGTTCGACGAGACGATGCTGCGCGAGCTGGCCGGCGTGTGGGCGCGACTCCGCCTCGACGACGAGGTGCGGGTCGTGGTCGTCACCGGGGCCGGCGAGAAGGCGTTCTGCACCGGGTACGACCGCTCGGGCCTCGACGCCGACGACGGCGAGGACGAGTCGACCGCGCTGCTGAAGGCGAGCAGCCCGTTCCTGCGCGCGGATGTCGGGGACTTCCTCGGCCCCAAGTCGTGCGGCCTGTGGAAGCCGGTCGTCGCCGCGGTCAACGGCATCGCGTGTGGTGGCGCGTTCTACCTGCTCGGCGAGTCCGACATCATCATCGCCGCCGACAACGCCACCTTCTTCGACCCGCACACGACGTTCGGCATGCCGGCCGTGTTCGAGCCGCTGCACATGTTGCGCCGCATGCCGCTGGGGGAGGTACTGCGGCTGACGCTGCTCGGATCGGCCGAGCGGATGTCGGCCCAGCGTGCGCTCGAGATCGGCCTGGTGTCCGAGGTGCTGCCGAGCGACCGGTTGCGGGCGGCGGCCGGGGCGATCGCCGGGACCGTCGCGGCCCTGCCGACGCTCGCGGTGCAGGCGACCCTGCGCTCCATCTGGGCCGGCTCGGAGATGACGCCGGGACAGGCGCTGGGCGTCGCGCACGCGCTGGTCGCCGCCGGCACCGATCCGGCCGCCCTGGCCGCCGGCCAGCAGGCGTTCCGTACCGGCAACCGGCCGCAGTGGCGGCTGCGATGAACGGCGGGAACGGCTGATGGACTTCACCCTGTCGACCGAGCAGCTCGACCTGCGGGCGGGCCTGACCGCCCTGCTCGCCGACCACTCCACGCCCGAGCGTGTCCGGGCGGCCGAACCGCTCGGCTTCGACCCGGCGCTGTGGGCGGTGCTCGGCGAGTTCGGCTTCCCCCAGCTGGCGAGCTCCCGCGAGGGGGCACCGGCCGGCCTGGCCGAGCTTGTCATCGCCGCCCAGGCGGCCGGGGCCTGCCTCGCCTCGGCCCCGTTGGTCGAGACCGTGGTCGCGACCCGGCTGCTCGACCGCCTCGGCCGCACCGACTCCGCTGACCTGGTCACGTTCTCGCCCCGGCCGGCTGTGGCCGGGGTCGCCCGGACGGTGCCGTGGGCGGCGGTCGCCGATCGGGTCCTCGCGTGGGACGGGGGCCGGATCGTCGCGTCCAGGATCGGTCACGACGCCGACTGTCCGAAGCAGACCATGTCCGGATTGGCGATCGGCCACGTGGACCTCACCGGCGCGACCGTGCTCGCGTCGGGACCGGAGGCGGCCGCGCTCTTCGACGAGGCCCTGGCCGACTGGCGAGTCCTCACCGCGGCCGGACTGGTCGGCATCGGGGCCGCGGGCCTGCGCCTCGGCGTCGAGTACGCGAAAACGCGCCACCAGTTCGGCCAGCCGATCGGCTCGTTCCAGGCCCTGGCCCATCAGCTGGCCGACGCGGCGACGCTCGTGGACGGGGCCGAGCTGCTGGTTCTCGAGGCGGCCTGGGCCGGTGACACCGGCAGCACCCGGCGGCACGGCCTGGCCGCGATGGCCTTCGCCTTCGCCGTCCGGGCCGCCGGCCAGGCCGCCGACCGCAGCCTGCACGCCCATGGCGGCTACGGCTACACGATGGAGTACGACATCCAGCTCTACTTCCGCCGAGCCAAGGCACTGGGACTCCTCGGCAGCGGCGCCGGCGCGGCCACCGATGCCGTCGTCACCCTCGCACTGGCCGACACCGATGAGGGGCGGCGGTAGATGGACTTCGAGCCTTCCGAGGCGCAGCGACGGTTCCGGACCGAGGTCCGGCAGTTCCTGGCCGAGCTGCCGCCGGCGACCTCGGCCGCCGTACACGACTCCGGCACGCTGCACAGCTGGAGCGTGCACCGAGCCATGGCCGAACGCGGCTGGCTGGCCGCGGCCTGGCCGGCCGACCAGGGCGGGCAGGGCCGGGATCCGTTCGAGATGGCCACGCTGAACGAGGAGTTCGCCCGGGCCGGGATCCCGATCGAGGGCTGGCTCATCGCCGAGCTGGTGGCGAAGACGCTGCAGATCGTCGGTACCGAACAGCAGCGGCGCGAGGTCATCCCGGCCATCCTGAGCGGCGAGATCCTCATGTGCCTCGGGTACTCGGAGCCGGACTCGGGCTCCGACGTCGCCGCGGCCCGCACCCGGGCGATCCGCGACGGCGACGAATGGGTCATCGAGGGCCAGAAGATGTTCACCACCATGGCCCACGAGGCGACCTACGTCTTCCTGCTGGCCCGGACCAACCCGGACGTGTCCAAGCACCGCGGCCTGACCATGTTTCTGGTACCGCTCGACGCCGAGGGCGTGGAGGTGCGCCCGGTGCACACGCTCGGCGGCGAGCGCACCAACGCGACGTTCTACGAACGGGTCCGGGTCCCTGACAGCGCCCGGGTCGGCGAGGTCGACGGGGGCTGGGACGTCATGATGGTGGCGCTCGCCTTCGAGCGGCAGCCGGCCGCGGCCGGGCACCTGCTGCACCTGGTCGACCGGGCCATCGCCTGGGCCCGCACGCCCGGCGCCGACGGGCACGCGCCCATCGAACGGCCCGAGGTACGGGCCTGCCTGGCCCGGGCCTACACCGACCTCGAGGTGAGCCGCCTCATGGGCTACCGCATGACCTGGCTGACCGCGCGCGACGTCCTGCCCCACACGGAGGGGTCGCTGGCCAAGCTGTTCAGCTCGGAGGCGCTCATGCGGGCGGCATCGTCCTTCGTGGACATCCTCGGCGCGGACGGGCTGCTCGCCGGCCACGGCACCGAGGCGCCGGCCGACGGCTGGATCGAGCACGAGTTCCGGCACTCGGTCGTGACCACCATCTACGCCGGCACCAGCGAGATCCAGCGGGGCATCATCGCGGAGCGGCATCTCGGCCTGCCCCGGGCCCAGGCGAGGCGGGCGAGCACATGACCGGTTCCGGAGCGAAGCGGAGGAGGCCGGTCATCATCGGCTCGGTTTGGAGGGCATGCGGCCGGAGCGGAGCGGAGGCGGCATGACCGGTTCCGGAGCGAAGCGGAGGAGGCCGGTCATCATCGGCTCGGTTTGGAGGGCATGGGGCCGGAGCGGAGCGGAGGCGGCATGACCGGTTCCGGAGCGAAGCGGAGGAGGCCGGTCATCATGGGCTCAGTTTGGGAGTGCGGCCGGAGCGAAGCGGAGGCAGCATGACCGGCTCCGAGGACGTGACCCAGCAGGTGCGCTGCACCGTCGCGGACGGTGTGGCCCGTATCGTGCTCGACCGTCCCGAGAAGCTCAACGCGCTCGGACCACCCCAGCGCGAGCGGCTGATCGCAGTGCTGGACCAGGCCGGCTCGTCGGTCCCGGTACGGGCGGTCGTGCTCTCGGCCGTCGGCCGGGCCTTCTGCGCCGGCGGCGACCTCAGCCTCCCCCGGCGCGATCCGGCCGTGGACGGCCGACCGGCCCGGGTCGTGGGCGAGACCGGGCCCGGTGTCCGCAGCGCGCAGGCCCTCATCGCGGCGGTGCTCGACTGCCCGAAGCCGGTCATCGCCGTGGTGAACGGGGTGGCCGCCGGCATGGGGGCCCAGCTCGCCCTCGCGGCCGACTTCGTGGTGGCCTCGACCAGGGCCCGGTTCGCGGAGCTGTTCATCACCCGCGGGATCGTGCCCGACGCCGGGGCGGCGTACCTGCTACCCCGCATCCTCGGGCTGCACCTGGCGAAGCGGCTGCTGCTGCTCGGCGGAGATCTGCCCATTGTGGACGCCGAGCGACTGGGCATCGTGCACCAGCTGGTCGAGCCGGAGGAACTGCAGACCGCAGCCGACGCGCTGGCCGCCCGACTCGCGGCCGGGCCGACCGTCGCGGTCGGTCTGGCCAAGCGACTGCTGAACCAATCGCTGGACTCGGATCGGGTCGCGGCGTTCGACCGGGAGGAGATGGCCGTGGCCATGAACGTCTGGACCGAGGACAGCGCCGAAGGGCTGCGCAGCTTCGCCGAGAAGCGCGACCCGGTCTTCCGGGGGTGGTGAGGCGATGCCCAGGCCCACCGATATCGGTGTCATCGACCTGATGATGGGAATCCCCAAGGGACCCACCGACGACAGCTGGCGCAGGTTCCTCGGCACCCAGCTGCGCGACCAGGAGAGCCGGGAGACGTACCGGTTCCCGGCCGAGTACATGTACAAGAGCCTGCCCGACCAGCGGTTCAGCACCGACGGCGCCAAGGCCGTGCTGCTGGAGATGGATCGCTGGGGCGTCGAGCGCGGTATGATCACGGTGAGTTACGACGACGAGCTCGCGGTCGCGGCCCTGCGGGCCCACCCCGACCGGTTTCTCGGCGCGTTCCCGGTCGACCCCAACGCCGGGATGGAGGGCGTGCGCGCGCTGCGGCGGGCGGCCGAGGAACTTGGCGTGGTGGCGGCGAGCGCGATGCCGAGCGGCCTCAACCCGCCGGTGCCCATCAACGACAAGAAGTTCTACCCGATCTACGCCGCCTGCATCGACCTGGACATGCCCATCTTCGTCTGTGCCGGTGTGCCCGGCCCCCGCATCCCGTTCGCGGCCCAGGAGGTCGCCCTCATCGACGAGGTCTGCTGGTTCTTCCCCGAGCTGCGCTTCGTCACCCGCCACGGGTGCGAGCCGTGGGTGGACCTGGCCGTGAAGCTGCTGCTGAAGTGGCCGAACCTGTACTACTCGACCAGCGCCTTCGCCCCTCGCTACTACCCGAAGGAGATCCTGGACTTCGCCAACACCCGCGGCGCGGACAAGGTGCTCTACGCCGGCTACTTCCCGTTGGGCCTGTCGCTGGAGCGCATCTTCACCGAGCTCGACGAGCTGCCCCTGCACGAGCACGTGTGGGAGAAGTTCCTGCGCACCAACGCGCTGAACGTGCTCGGTCTCGCCGCGGACGGAGCGTGACATGTCCCGTCGCGCGATCGTCGTCGGCACCGGCTTCGGCCTGCGGGTGCACGTGCCGGCGCTGCGGGCGGCCGGGTTCGAGGTGGCCGGGCTGGTCGGCCAGGACGCCGAGCGGACGGCCCGCCGGGCCCAGCGGGTCGGCGTCGCGGCCGGGTTCGACTCGCTCGCGACCGCCCTGGACGCCACCGGGGCCGAGGTCGTCACGATCGCCACGCCGCCGGACACGCACGCCGAGCTGGCCGGGCTGGCCATCGCGGCCGGCCGGCACGTGATCTGCGAGAAGCCGCTGGCGCTCTCGGTCGAGCAGGCCGAGGCCATGACGAAGGCGGCCGACGCGGCCGGCCTCGTCGCCCTGGTCGGCACCGAGTTCCGGTGGGACCCCGCGGTCGAGGCGGTCCGCGACGCGATCGCCTCGGGCCGCGTGGGCCGGCCGCACACGGCCACGATCGTGCGCTCCTACCCGATCCTGGCCGCCGCCGAGGCGGGCACGCCGGGCTGGTGGTTCGATCCGGCGCGCGGTGGTGGATGGCTGCGGGCCAACGGCACGCACCTGCTCGACCAGCTCCAGCTCTGGCTCGGCCCGATCGTGGAGGTGTCGGCCACGCTGGGCCAGGCGGTGCCCCGGCCGGCCGGCGGGGCCGACGACGGCTACGGCGTGCTGTTGCGCACCGCGACCGGTGCGGTCGGGGTGATCCAGGAGTGCGCGGCGGCCTGGGGCGAGCCGGTCGAGGTGACCCGCGTCGCCGGCACCGCGGGCACGGTATCCATTGTGGACGGTCAGGCCCTCCTCGCCACGCCGGACGGGTCGCGCCGGCTGACCCCGGACGCGCCTCCGCCGCCATCGACGGTCCCCGGCAACAGCCGGCCCTGGACCGCGCGGGAGATCGCGTCCTACACCGGCCTCGCCCGCTGGCTGTACCAGCGGCTCGACCACCCGGGCGGCGAGGCGGCACCCGGCTTCCCCCGCCCGGCGACCTTCGCCGACGGCCTGGCCGTGCTCCGCGTGGTCGAGGCGATCCAGGCGTCGGCCGAGCGGCGCTGTGCCGTCCCCGTTCCGTCCAGCCCAGAGGAGTCCCATGAGCCGACGACTCGACAGTGACGTGATCCGACCCGGCGACACCGCGGTGCTGACGATGGAACTGCAGCGCGGCATCGTCGGCACCGAGAGTCTGGTGCCGCAGCTGGGCGAGCAGTTGCGGGCCTCCGGCGGGGTGGACAGCGTGCGCCGCCTGCTGGCCGCGGCCCGCCCGGCGGGGGTCGCGGTCGTGCACGCCACCGTGGCCCACCGGGCCAACGGCCGGCGGGCCGCCGGTAACGCGCCGATCCTCGAGCGGGCCGAGGCCATGCCCGATCACCTGCTCACCGGCTCGGTGTCGGCGCAGCTGTTGCCGGAGCTGGGACCGGAGCCCGGTGACATCACGGTCGAGCGGCTGCACGGCGTGACCCCGTTCACCGGTACCGAGCTCGACGCGACCCTGCGCGGCCTGAGGGTGCGCACGATCGTCCTCGTCGGCGTGTCGTTGAACATGGGCATCCTGGGCGCCTCGATGGAGGCGGTGGGGCTGGGCTACCGCGTGGTGGTGCCGGTCGACGGCGTGGCCGGCGTCCCGGCCGACTACGCGGCGGACGTGATCCGGTACAGCCTGCGCCACCTGGCCACACTATCCACAGTGGACGACATTGTCGCGGCCTGGCCGGCGCCGGCCGAGCGGGCGGAGCCGGCATGGACCTGAGTGGACGAGTCGCCGCCGTCGCGGGCGTGGGCCGGGGACTGGGCCGCGAGCTCGCCGTGACCTTCGCCGAGTCCGGGGCCGACCTGGCCCTGCTGGCCCGCCAGGGTGCGTACCTGGACGAGGTCGCACGCGAGGTCGTCGCGGCCGGACGAGCGGCACTGTGCCTCCCGACCGACCTGACCGACCGGGCCCGCTGCGCCGAGGCCGCGCGGCTCCTGAGGGAGCGGTACGGTGCGGTCGACGTCCTGGTGCACAACGCGTTCTCCCGGCCGCCGCTCGGATCATTGGGCGAGCGCTCGGCCGCCGACTGGCACGCGGCGGTCGACGGCAACATCCTGTCGGCGACCAACCTGCTGTACGAGCTGCTGCCACTCATGAAGGGCCGGCCGGCGGCGGTCGTCCTGGTGAGCTCCATCTCGGCCCGCCGGCCTTACCCGGAGTCCGGCATCTACGCGGCCATGAAGTCGGCCATGCTCACGCTGGTCCAGATCCTGGCCCGCGAGCTCGGCCCGCACGGGGTCCGGGTCAACGCCGTGGTTCCCGGCTACATCGAGTCGGACAACCTCGAGACGTTCTTCGCAGACGCCGGCACCCGCCAGGGTACGAGCGCCGCGCAGGCCCGGCAGAGCGCCGAGGCGACGACCTGCCTGGGTCGGTTCGTGACGCCCCGCGAGGTGGCCGACGTGGTCGCCTTCCTCGGGTCGTCCGCCTCGGCCGGCGTGACCGGGCAGACGCTGGACGTCAACGCCGGCCAGTGGTTCGGCTGACCCGTCAACACCCCGCCCTGAGAACACCTGGAGCACAGTGGACACACAGACACGGCACGCGACCTCGGCGCCTCCGCCAACGGCGCCCACCAACGCCAAGCTGCTCGCATCGGGCGTGGAGCGGCAGTTCATCTCCGGAAAGCAGCGCGTCCACGCCCTCGGCCCGCTCGACCTGCGGGTGGCCGACGGCGAGTTCGTCTGCCTGGTAGGTCCGTCCGGCTGCGGCAAGTCGACGTTCCTGCGCATCGTCAACGGACTGCTGCCACCGACCGCCGGCACCCTCGACCTCTGGCTGGACGAGGGCCGGGCGGCGACGTCCATGGTCTTCCAGGACTACGGCGTGCTGCCGTGGAAGACCGTCCTGGCCAACGTGCGGTTCGGCCTCGACATGGCCAAGGTACCGCGGCGGGAGGCGAACGAGCGGGCGATGCACTGGATCCGCCGGCTCGGTCTGAACGGCTTCGAGAAGGCCTACCCGGCCACCCTCTCCGGTGGCATGCGCCAGCGGGTGTCGATCGCCCGGGCGCTCGCCGTGCAGCCCCAGATCCTGCTCATGGACGAGCCGTTCGCGGCCGTGGACGCCCAGATGCGGGTCGTGCTGCAGGAGGTGCTGCTCAAGGTCTGGGAGGAGGACCGGCGCACGGTCATCTTCGTGACCCACAGCATCGAGGAGGCACTGGTCCTGGGCGACCGCGTGGTCGTCGTGTCGGCCCGGCCCGGCCGGGTGGTCAGTGACATCACGGTCCCGTTCGAACGTCCCCGCTCGAGCGACCTGCGCCGCATGCCTGAGTTCGCGACCCTGCAGCAGAACGTCTGGGATGTGCTGCGCGACGAGGTCCAGGCCTCGTTGGCGGCGGGAAAGGAGTAGTCATGGCCCAGCCAACCGCGCTCGTGCCGCCGGACGAGCAGACGAACGGACGCGTGGTACGCCGCGAGGCCTCGGCGACCCCGGAGAAGGCCGCGGTCCGGCGGCGCCGGCGCCGGCTCATCGAGATCCTGCTGGGCCTCGGCGCCCCGCTGGTGCTGTTCGGGCTGTGGCAGGTGGCCGCGACGAGCGGTGCGGTGAACCCCCTGTTCTTCCCTCCGCCGACCAAGGTCTGGAGCTCCGCCCTGCAACTCGTCGAGAGCGGCGAGCTGTTCCACCATCTCTGGGTCAGCCTGACCCGGGTGCTCATCGGCTGCGCGATGGGCGTCGTCTCGGGGGTGGCCGCCGGCATCGCGCTCGGCGCCTCCCGCTGGATTCGGGCCGCCCTCGAGCCGCTCCTCTCGGCGCTCTACACGGTGCCGAAGCTGGCCATCTTCCCGTTGCTGCTGCTCATCTTCGGCCTCTCCGACACGGCCCTGAACGTGGCCATCGGCATGACGGTCTTCTTCTTCATGTGGGTCAGCACGATGGCGGCGTTCCTGGCCGTGAGCCCGGGGCACCGGGAGGTGGCGCAGAGCTTCAACGCCGGGCTCTGGCAGACCTTCCGCCATGTCCTGCTCCCGGCCGCCCTGCCACAGATGTTCATCGGCCTGCGGATGTCGGTCAGTGTCGCCGTGCTCATGATGGTCGGCGTCGAGTTCACCCAGGCGAGCGAGGGCATCGGCTATCTCATCTGGTACTCGTGGACGCTTTTCCAGGCGCCCAAGATGTACGTCGGCATCGTGGCGGTCGCCGCGATGGGACTGCTGCTCAGCAGCATCGTCAAGTGGGTGTCGCTGCTCGTGCTGCCGTGGGCTCGCGTCGAGATCGAAGGCGGCGACCGGAACCTCCTGTAATCCGTTTCCCTGTCCCGAGAAAGGAAGTCACAGTGCGCCGATTAGCTGTCACGTCCCTCGTCGCCATGCTCGCCGCCTCGCTGCTCTCCGCCTGTGGCGACAACGGCGCAGCGCCGGCCTCGACCGCGACCCCGCCCGCGACCCCGCCCAGCGCCGGCCCGACCGGGCCGAACACCCCGGCGCCCAAGCCGCTGCCGAGCGAGGTCACGGTCAATGCCTCGCTCCCCTTCCGCAACATCGAGGCGTACGCGCCGTTGCTGCTCGCCGAGCACTTCGGCGAGTTCAAGAAGGAAAACATCAAAATCAACATCCAGCTCGTCCAGACGAACAACCTCGTCGTGCTGATGCAGAAGGGCGACATCGACTTCGCGCCGGCCGCGCCGTCGGCCGGTCTGTTCAACGCCATCGCGGGCGGGGCCGAGATCAAGGGTGTCGGCGGCGGCGTCGGCTGGAGCCCGGCCAACCACCAGGGCTACTACGTGCGCAAGAGCCTGCTCAAGGCGGACGGCTCCTTCACCGCCTGCGACCTGAAGGGCAAGAAGGTGTCGACCGGCTCCGCGACCGGTCTCGGCTCCCCGGCCGTCGTGGAGCTGGCCGCGTACCTGAAGACCTGCGACCTCACCGTGAAGGACGTGACGATCGTCCCGCTGGGCGGCGCCGACCTGCTCGCCGGACTCGACTCGGGCGCCGTCGACGCCGGCAACCTGAGCGACCCGGTGTGGAGCACCGCCGAGGCGGCCGGCCACAAGCTCATCATCCCGTTCAACGCCTCCATCACGAGCTACTGGATGGGGAAGATCCGCACCGAGAAGCCGGACGTGGCCGCGGCCATCCTGCGCGCGCTCGTCCGGACCAGCCGCACCTACCTGCAGGGCGACTACCGCAGCAACCCGGAGGTGAAGCAGGGCCTCATCAAGGCGATGGAGGCGACCGAGGCGCAGCTCACCGGACCGTCCAGCCTGATCTTCGACCCGGACTTCAAGTTCCCCATCTCGAACATCGCGCCCATCGAGACCGCCTGGGCCCAGATCGGCGGCATCGTCAACTTCGACAAGCCCCTGCCCGAGTCGAAGCTCTACGACGACGGGCCGCGGCAAGCGGCGCTGGCCGCGTAGCCGATGCGTAAGTTCCTGGCCATCGGCCACCACGGCCCGGTCGATCCCGAACTGGGACTGCGGATCGCCGACGTGGCCGTCGACTGGATCTCGGCCCGGCTGGCCGACGGCACCTTCGACTGCCTGTACTCGGTGGCCGGCGGCGGGCGGATGATCGTCGCGAACGTGGACAGCGAGGAGACGCTGCTGGCGATGCTGCGGTCGGCTCCGGACGCACCGCGCGAGTGGACGTTCACCGAACTGTTCGACGGCATCGAGGTCATCAGGAAGTACGTCGAGTCCATGCGGACCGAGAACGCGTGAGATACCCGCCGGGCGGGCCCGATGGCCCGCCCGGCGGGCCGTCCGAAGGCTCGTCCGAGAGGGAGTACAGCGTTGAGTGACATGTGGGCAGCCCAACTCGTCGCACCGTCGACGTTCGCCGACGTCCGCGTGCCGGCGCCGACCGCGGCGGCCCTGGCCCCCGGCGAGGTACTGCTGCGGGTGCGCGCCGGTGCGATCTGCGGCAGCGATATGCCGTTGTTCAAGGGCGCCATCCAGCGCTCGGGCGGGCTGGGCAACCACCCGGACGGAGCGCCCCCGGGTCCGGGCTGCCCGATGCACGAGGTCGTGGGTGACGTGCTCGCCTCCCGGCATCCCGACTTCGAGGCCGGCGCCACCGCGGTGGGCTGGGCCCTGGGCCAGGACGCGATCGCCGACCTGGTCGTCACCGAAGGGGACTCGCTGGTTCCGGACGACGGCTCGCTGCCGCCGGCCGGCGCGGTCGTCGCCCAGCCGCTGGCCTGTGTGATCTACGCGGTCGAGCGGATGGGGGACGTGGCCGGGCAGCGGGTCGCCGTCCTCGGCCAGGGGCCGATCGGCATGCTGTTCAGCCATGTCCTGAAGTCGATGGGCCGGGCGGCCCACGTGGTCGGCGTCGACCGCGTCGACCGGTCGGCCGAGGCGCGGGTCTTCGGCGTCGACGAGTTCGTCCGGGCGTCGTGCGACCGGTGGGTGGAGTCGCTCGCCGCGGACGACCGGCCGCAGGTCGTGGTCGAGTCCATCGGCCACCAGGTCGGCACCCTCGCCTGCGCCGTCGACGCGGTCGCCGGCGGCGGCCTGGTCTACTACTTCGGGGTGCCCGACGACCTGGTCTATCCGGTCCCGATGCACACGTTCTTCCGCAAGGACCTGACCCTGCGGGCCGGCACCACCAAGGACCGCCGGCGGGTGCTCCGGCTCGCCCAGCAGTACCTGCGGGAGCACCCATCGATCCTGGACGCCTACGTCACGCACCGGCTGCCCATGGCGCGCGTCCAGGATGCCTTCGAGCTGGCGGCAGCCCCGCGCGCCGGTCAGCTCAAGGTGGTCCTCGAGTCGTGAGGGTCGCGCGCGTCCCGGGCGTCGAGCAGGGGCCGCAGGAATGCCGGCAGCTCCTCGGGCGCCCGGACGAACGCGAGCGGGTGCACGATGACGCAGTCGGCGCCGGCGTCCCACAACGCCCGCGCCTCCTCGAGGACGGGCATCGCGCCGGCCTCCTCGGCCGACTTCCCGTGCGCCACCAGCGTCGTGGCCGCGGTGACGGTGACCGAGCCCGGATCCCGGCCGACCCGGCGGCACTCCTCGCCGAGGCCGGCGATCGCGGCCCGCACGGCCTCGGTCGGCATCGGGGGCGCCCACCAACCCACGCCGAGGCGCACGATGCGCTCGATCGCCCGGGGGGTGGGGTTGAAGCCGAACGACAGCCGCAGGTCCGCGCCCTGCACCGGCACCGGCATGCTGTGCAGGTCCGTGAAGTCCAGCCGCCGGCCCTCATGCGCCGCGGGGCCACCGGCCCATAGCGCGCGGCAGGCCGCGACCTGCTCCTCGAGGTACCCGAAGCGGCCCTCGAACGGCCGCTCGGTGACCCGGTACTCCTCCACCTGCCAGCCCGCCCCGAGGCCCACATCGAGCCGCCCGGCACAGATGACGTCGAGCGTCGCGAGCTGTTTGGCCAGCAGTACCGCGGGGCGAAGCGGCGCGACGAGCACGTTGGTGCCGACGTGGGCGCGCTCGGTGACGGTGGCGACCGCCGCCAGCGTGATCAGCGGATCGAACCAGTTGGTCGAGATCGGGTACGGGAAGCCGACGGCCACCCGGTCGCGGTGAGCCTGCTCGCTCATCGTCACGTGGTCGGGCAGCACGAGCAGGTCGACGCCCATCCGGTCGGCCAGGGTCGCCGCCTCGAGGATGCCGGTGAACCGGTTGCCGTAGAGCTCGTCCATGCCCATCAAGTTGAAGCCCAACCGCGCCATTGCGTCTCCACTTCCGCCATCGGAACCGTTGGTAGCCAACGGGTTTCTTAACCAAGCAAGTGCTTGGTAGCTTACCTGTGTGGGCCCGGATCGCACCAGGCCAAGGCTCCACACCGGACAGTCGACGTGATCCCGAGGAGGTTCGATGACGAACGAGGATTCCGACCGAGCGGCCATCCGTGAGTTGGTGTGCCGGTACTGCAGGGGCATCGACCGGCTGGACATGGACCTGGTCCGGTCCTGTTACCACGACGGGGCGATCGACCATCACACCGGCTTCGACGGGCCCGTCGAGGAGTACATCGCCTGGGTGGAGCCGAAGCTGCGCGGCTTCGACGGGACCATGCACCTGGTCGCGAACCATCTCGTGGAGTTCGCCGGGTCCCGGGCGCTGTCTGAGACCTACGGCATGGCCGTGCACTGGGGTGCGCCGTCCGGCAGCGCACGCATGAACTTCACCAGCGGCTTCCGCTACGTCGACCTCGTGGAGCGGCGGGACGGCGAGTGGCGGATCCTCGAGCGGTACGCGTCGCGCGAGTGGACGCGCTCGGACGCCAATCTGTTCATGCCTCGCGAGGGTCCGGGCCCGGCCGGGCGGCGGGACCGGGAGGACTACGTCTACCGGCTCCGGAGCCGGCTGATCACACCGTAAGGGGGAGTGGCCTCATCTCCCTCAACCCGAGCTCGCACCGAAGTCAAAAACTGACGCGAATCCCGTAAGAAAGTTTCGAGATGGCATCAGACGGTTTCATCAAGTCATCGAAACATTGCGGTAACCGTCTGGACATCGCTAGGCTGTTCGCGACCGAACGACACGCGTTCTGCGGGGGATGTGTTGAGGTTCAGGCTTCTTGGCGCAGTCCAGATCTTGCACGGAGACACGGTCGTGGCGATCGGTCCGGCGAAACAGCGCAGCCTGATGGCCGCGCTCCTGCTGGAACCCAATCGGGTGGTGCCGGTCGACAGACTGGTCGATCTTCTCTGGGACGGGCGGCCGCCGGCTTCGGCGGTGGCGAATGTGCGTACGTACGCCTCACGGCTGCGCCGCGCGGTCATCGACTGCCATGGTGAGCGACGACTGGAGAGTCACGGGGCGGGCTACCGTCTGTCCATTATGGATGATGAGCTGGACCTGACCGCGTTCCGTGGGCTCAGCCAGGCCGGACGGGCCGCGCTCGCCGAAGGGCAGGCGAACCATGCGGTCGAGCTGCTCGGCCGGGCGCTGGCCCTGTGGCGGGGCGCGGCGGCCGAGGACGTCGAACGCTCCGCGGCGCTCGACCGTTGCCTGGGGGCGCTCGACGAGCAGCGGCTCGTCGCCGTCGAAGACTGGATCGACGCGAAACAGCGGCTCGGCGAGGGCGGCAGCCTCATCGCCGAGCTGCGTAGCCTGGTCGACGAGCATCCGCTGCGTGAGCGGCTGTGGTCGTCGCTGGTCCTGGCGCTCTACCGGTCCGGCGACGTCGCCGGCGCGCTCACCGTGTTCGGCCACGCCCGGCGGTCGCTCGCCGAGCATCTGGGCGTCGACCCGGGACCCGAGCTCACCCGGCTGCACCATGCCGTGCTGCGTCGGGACCCGGCCCTCGACGGTGTCAGAGACGCCGGAACGGCCGTCCGGGTCGCACCGGTCATCACCTCCGCGGCGCCGCTGTCGCCGGTCGGCGCGCCCGCGACCGTGCCGCCGGCCGGCGGTGCCGTGGCGGTTGCGCCGCAGGCGCTGGTCACAGTGCCCCGCGAGCTGCCGGCCGACACCGCGCCACTGGTCGGCCGGGACCGCGAGCTGGCGGCCATCGAGGCGATCCTGAGCGGGTACCGCCGCGCGGGCGCCGTCTACCCGCCGCTCGACGGGCCGGTGTTCATCGGCGTGCACGGACCGGCCGGCGTCGGCAAGTCGGCGCTGGCAGTGCAGGCAGCCACCCGGCTGAGCCGATACTTCCCCGACGGGCAGCTCTACGCCGACCTGCGCGGCTCGGCACCCGGTCGGGAGCCCCGCCGTCCCGTCGACGTGCTTGCCGGGTTTCTGCGCTCGCTGGGCGTGCCCGAGCCGTGGACGCCGTTCTGCGAGGAGGAGGCCGCGGCCCGGTACCGTTCGACGGTGGCCAACCGGCGGCTGCTCGTGCTGCTCGACGACGCGGCCGACGAGGCGCAGGTCCGGCCGCTGCTGACCGCGACCGCGGGCAGCGCGGTCCTGTTCACCGGCCGGCGCCAGCTCGCCGCACACGACCGCGTCGTCCATGTTGAGCTCGGTCTTCTTGACCTGGACCACTCGGTGGAGCTGCTGGCCCGATTGTGCGGCGCGGCCGGGCCGCAGCGGCAGTTCAGCCGGCTGGCCCGGGAGTGCGGTGGTTCGCCCGTCGCACTGCGCGGCGCCGCCGCCCGCGCGATGCGCCGCTGACCCGGCGCACCGGCGGGCCACGTCACCAGCTGTATCGGCGGCGCGGACCACCGGAACGCTGGATCTCAACACGGCTGGATGACGCGGCGGGTCACACGCGGCAGCGCGCGACCCGCCGGTCACCCGGCTCTACTACACGCAGCGGTAGCTGCACTTCTTCTGGGTGCAGCCGCCAGGACCCGTGTAGTAGCAGCAGTACTCGTATTGGTAGCCACCCGCGCACGGTCCCGACGTCCGCCGGCCCGTGGGGACGCACTCCCCGCACGCCGCCGCCGTCGCGCGGGGAGCGACCGCACCGAGCAGCCGATCGACGATCTTGCCAACCTGTCGCATTGTTTCCCTTTCGTTCGTCTGTTGAGACCCCGGGCTCGTCCAATGTGGACCGGCCCGGCGAGGACACGCTAGCGGCGGCGGATACACCGCCGATGGAGTTGCCCGCCGAAGCGGTGTACTGGCGATGTGCGGACGATGTATCGCGGTCGCCTAACGTGCGGTACCGACGGATGGAGGCACATGGGGTACGTATTGTTCGGCTGCCAGGTGCTGACCGGTCTGGTGTTCGTCGTCGCGGGCATCACCAAGCTGCGCGACGTCGACGGCTTCCGGCGGTCCATGCTGGCCCTGGTCCCGCTGCCGGTCGCGCTGTCGCCGGCGGCGGCCCGCGCGCTCATCGGCCTCGAGCTGCTGGTCGTGGCGCTGCTGGTGGTGCCGGCCACCGTCGCCGCCGGTCTCGCCCTGAGCCTGATCCTCGACCTGGCGTTCACTGTGGCGATCGTGCTCGCCCTGCGCGCCGGCAGACGGGCGCCCTGCGCGTGCTTCGGCCGGACCGAGCGGCCGCTGGGCATCCGGCACGTCGTCCGCGACCTCGTCCTGGCCGCCGTGGCCCTGCTGGGCCTCGTCGCGGCGGCGGCACCCCATACCCCGGCAAACGCCGGCGGGCTGCTGGTCGCCGGGCTTGCCGGCGCCCTCGGCGGGCTGCTGGTGATCCTGCTCGACGACATCGTCGCGTTGTTCGCGCCCGGCCCCTCCGGCCGGGCTTCATCCGCTGAGGAGGCGTGGTGACAGTACTTATCGCAGCCGTCGTCCTGGTCGGCGTGCTGTGCACGGTCGACCTCGCGCTGACCGTCGGTGTCATCCGGCGGCTGCGTGAGTACGAGGTGCAGCGCACCGTTGGCGGCGCGTCGACCTCGCTCGCGCCTCCGGGTACACCGGTCGGGCAGTTCGCCGCGACCACCGTGGACGGCGGCGAGGTCACCCGCGACGCGCTGGCCGACGCCGGCGGAGCGCTGGTCGGATTCTTCACCCCGCACTGCGAGCCGTGCGAGCAGCAGCTGCCCGAGTTCGTGGCCTACGCGGGGGCGCTGAGCACACCGGTGCTCGCGGTGGTCGTCGGGGCATCGGGCGATGTCGCGGACCTCGTGCGGGCCCTGGAACCGGTCGCGCGGGTGGTCGTCGAGGAGCCCCTCGGTCCGCTGGCCGCGGCGTTCCAGGTGCGGAGCTTCCCATCGGTCATCACCGTCGACGGCAACGGCCGGATGACGGCCGGCGGCCACGCTCTCGCCGCGGTACGCCAGCCGGTCCCCACCGGGCGTTGACAATGTCGGTCGTCGTCGCCGCCTGCACCGTGGTGGCCGGGATCGTGGCGGGCATCGTGTGGCTGCGCTACCGATTCGTGGTGGTGACCGTCGCCGGGCACAGCATGGCACCGACCTTCGAACCCGGTGACCGGGTCCTGGCCCGGCGTGCCCGCCTGGGCCGGGTGCGTGCCGGCGACATCGTGGTCGTCGGGCCCGCCGGGCGAACGCCGGCCGCCCTGCCGCCACCGGGCCACGGCCATCCGTGGATCATCAAACGGGCCGTCGCGGTGCCGGGCGACCGGGTGCCCCGGGAGCGGGTGCCGGCGCTGGCCGCCGTCGCCGAGGCCACGGTACCGCCAGGCAAGCTCGTGCTCCTCGGCGACGGCCCGCACAGCTCCGACTCCCGACAGGTCGGCTACTTCGACGGGGCCCGGCTCGTCGGCCGCGCCGTGTACCGACTGCCACGACGCTGAGGACCCACCCATGCGCCGATCCGACCCGACCCGAGTCCCCACCCAAGCCCCGCACCCGGGTGCCCTGCGGGCCCTGCCGGCCGCGCTGGCGCTCTACGCCCGCGCGGCGCCGGCCGCCGCTGCCGTGCGGCTGCTGGTCGCCGTCGTGACCGGCGGCGCGCCCGTGGCAATGGCATGGCTGACGAAGGTACTGCTGGATCGGCTGACCGGACAGCCCGGGCCGAGTGTCTGGTTGAGCGCACTGGCGCTCGCCGGCACCGGCGCTGCCGTGTCGCTGGCGGTGCACGCCGGCCAGTACGCCGACCGGGAGATCGGCCGCCGGGTCATGCTGTTCACCCAGACCGAGCTGTTCACGGCGGCGAGCCGGCCGGACGGCATCGCCGAGCTGGAGGACCCGGCGCACCAGGACCGGCTGCAGCTGGCCCAGATCGCCGGCCAGTCCGGGCCGCAGCAGTTGGCCGGCTCGGTGCTCGGCATCGGCCAGGCGGCGCTGACCATCGGCGGCTTCCTGGCCGCCCTGCTCGCCGTCTCGCCGCTCGCCGGCGTGCTGGTGCTGGCCTCGGCGGTACCGACGCTGTGGGCGCAGCTGCGGATCGGCCGGCAGCGCACCGAGCTGATGACCCGGATCACCCCGAACACGCGCCGCCAGATCTTCTACGCCAACCTGCTTCTCGACGTACGGGCCGCCAAGGAGATCCGGCTGTTCGGGCTGGGCGACTTCCTCCGCGGCCGGATGCTCGCGGAACTGGGCACCGCGCAGGCCGGCGAGCGCGCGGTGGACCGCCGGGCGCTGCGGGTCGACGCGTCGCTGGCCCTGCTGACCGCCGTCGTGTCGGGCGTCGCGCTGGTGGTCACCGCCGTCCGGATCGGCCACGGCGCCGGCGGTGTCGGCGACCTGGCCGTGCTGGTCGCCGCCCTCGCCGCGGTGCAGGGCGCGCTGGCCGGGATCGTCACGCAGGTGGCCATGGCCAACCAGGTGCTGGTCCTCTTCGGGCACTACGCGGACGTGGTACGTCCGGACACCGCCCGCCAGGACCGGCCGGGACTGCCGGTGCCGCCGCTGCGCGAGGGCATCGAACTGCGCGACGTATGGTTCCGCTACCACCCCGATCACGACTGGGTGCTGCGGGGCGTGAACCTCACCATCCGGCCCGCGCAGTCCGTGGCACTGGTCGGCCTCAACGGCGCCGGCAAGTCCACCCTCATCAAGCTGCTCTGCCGGCTCTACGAACCGACCCGGGGCGCCATCACCTGGGACGGCCGGGACGTGCGCGACCTCGACATCACCGAGCTGCGTGCCCGCATCGGCGCGGTCTTCCAGGACTACATGAGCTACGACCTGTCCGCCGCGGACAACATCGCCGTCGGCGACCTCACCGCCGACCAGGAGCGGCTGCACACCGCCGCCGACGCGGCCGGCATCGGGTCGACCCTGGCCGCGCTGCCGCAGGGATACCAGACCATGCTCAGCCGCATGTTCGCCGGCGACTCCCCCGAGGAGCAGGGCCCCGGAGCCTCCGGCGTGGTGTTGTCCGGCGGGCAGTGGCAGCGCGTCGCGATCGCCCGCGCCATGCTGCGCACGGAGGCGGACCTGCTCATCCTGGACGAGCCCTCGGCGGGCCTCGACGCGGTGGCCGAGGACGGCATCCAGCGCAGCCTGCGCCGGCTGCGGGCGGGCCGCAGCAGCCTGCTCATCTCGCATCGGTTGGGCAGCCTGCGCTACGCCGACCACATCGTGGTGCTCGACGGGGGCGAGATCGTCGAAGAGGGCACGCACGAGGTCCTCATGGACCTCGACGGCAGGTACGCCGAACTGTTCCGCATGCAGGCCGACGGGTACCAGCTCGGCGTACCCGCAGAGTCGTCCCGCCACGGTTAGACTGCCTCGTGCTGATCGTGCTGATCATCCTGGCGGTGATCGCCGTGGTGGTCGTGCTGGGGCTTCTTCTCCGCCGGGGACTGTTGGTGAGCCGGGTTCGCGGTGGCAGCATGTTGCCGACCTATCAGGATGGCGACATGCTGCTCGCCGTCCGGCGTGGCCTGTTCCGCCGGCCGCGCGCGGGTGACGTGGTCGTCTGCCGGCTACCGTATGGTTTCGCCATACCGGGCGGCGGCGACAATCCGTTGCTGGTCAAACGGGTCGGTGCCGTCGCCGGCGATCCGCGCCCGGGTGGTGATGGTGTGTCGGACCCGCTTCCCGCCGGCACGATCTACGTCGTCGGCGACTCGCCCGGTCACAGTCTTGACTCGAACACGTTCGGTCCGTTGCCGGAGGACCTTGTCGTCGGTGTGGTGGTACGCCGCATGTCGGGCGCCCAGCCGTCTCAGTCCCGGTAGCCGTCGGCTTGGTGGTGGAACAGGCCGGCGTACCTGCCGCCGCGGCTGATCAGCTCCTGGTGGGTGCCGGCCTCGGCGACGACACCGGCCTCCAGCACCACGATCAGGTCCGCCATCCGGACCGCGTTGAGGCGGTGGGAGACGAGCAATCGCGTACGCCCTGAGGTGCGCTGGTGGACCAGCCGGTGCACCTCGAACTCGGCCTCGGCGTCCAGGCCCGAGCTCGGCTCGTCCAGAATCAACAGGTCCCGGTCGGCGCGCATGAGCATCCGTGCCAACGCCAGCCGCTGCCACTGCCCGCCGGACGGCATCACTCCGGCCCGCTCGTCGCCGTGCTCCGATCCGTGGGTACGGCTGAGCATCGTCGCATAGCCGCTGGGGAATCGCTCGATGGCGGCGTGGATGCCGGCGAGCTCGGCGACCGACCGGACACGGTCCGGGTCGTCGAGGTGCCGCAGGTCGCCGAGCCCGATGTTCTCCGCCGCGGTCAGGTCGTACGTCATGAAGTCCTGGAACACCACGCCGATGCGCTGCCGCACCGAGTCGGGGTCGAGCTCGGCAAGGTCGACACCGTCCCACAGGATCCGCCCCTTGGTCGGCTCGTACAGCCGGGTGAGCAGCTTCACCAGGCTGCTCTTGCCTGCGCCGTTGAGACCGACCACGGCGACCGAGTGACGATACGGAATCCGCAGCGTCACCCCGCACAGCACCCAGGGCAGGTCCTCGCCGTACCGGAACCAGACGTCCTCCAAGGTGATGCCGTCGCGCAGCGGCTGCGCTGTCGCGCCGATCGCCGCGACATCCGGTGCCAGGTCGGCCAGAGCCCGAAAGTGCCCGATCAGCAGGAGCGCCTCCGCACCGGCTGCGAGTTGCCGCACCATGCCCGCCACCGCAAGCGCCAAGGCGGGCAGCGCGGCAAGCGCCACAACGACATCACCCGGTGTCAGTAGCCCGTTCATCGCCCTGAATACCACCAGCGCGATGCCCGCACCGACCGCCACCGCGGACAGGGCGTCGAGCCCCGCCTGTACCCGGAACACCCGCCACCCGAGCGTCCGCTCGATATTCATAATGGTGCTCAGCTCGCGGACCATTCGGCCGTGGAAGAAGTCGCCGAGGCCAAAGATCCGCAACTCCTTGGCCGCCTGCGGTTCGGACTGCAGCCGGGCGTAGAACAAGGTGCGGCGCTGCGCCGGGCTCACCTCGACCTGCACGTCGACCCGGCGCCGGGCCAACCGCAACACGGCGACCAGCTGCGGCACGACCGCCACGCAGGCCAACCCGGCGACGGCGGGACTGACCGCGATCAGCGCGACGAGGAAGCCCACCAGCGAGCTTCCCGCCTGCAGGAGCCCGTTGGCGACCGTCACCAGCTGATACGGCGCGGCTTGTCCGGCCCGCTGGGCGAGCTGGAGCCGGTTGTGGAAGCTCGGGCGCTCGAACATCGCCAGGCCGGGAAGCCGGTTCAACGTGCCGAACAACTCGCCCTGCGCGGCGTGCTCGATTCGCCGGCTGACCTGCTCCTGCACGTAGCGCAGCCAGCCCTGGCCGAGCTGGCCGAACAGGAGCGTCGACACCAGCCCGCCAACGAGCAGCGCCTGCCCGGTACCGCCGTTGGCGCGGTGACCGGCGAGCCCGTCGACGATCACCTTCGTCAGCCACGCGGCCGTGACCGGAACGACACCGAGAACCAGCGAGCCGGCGACCGTGACGAGTGCGCCGACCCGATGACCCCGCCAGATCAACCGAACGGCCGCACCGAGCCTGCGCACGAGCGTCAGCCGGCCGTGGCGCCGACCTGTACTGCTGTTCTGGCACGCAGCAGGTCTCGCAGGCTGCCGGCGGTGGCTTTCGGTACGCCGTCCGCGCCGACGAGGTAGAAGGTCGGGTACTTGTCCACCCGGAAACCGTATTGGATCGGACCGCCGAACTGCTCCTCCACGATGACCGGAGCGTCCCCGACCTCGGCTCGCAGGGCGGCCGGCTCCGGCTCCTCGCCGGGCACCAGCGCGGCGACGATCAGGATCTTCCCGCCGGGGGTCTCAGCGTGTTCCCGCAGGAGGGGAAGCTGGACCTTGCAGGCGGAACAGCCGTAGGTGAGGAAGGCCACGACGGACTCTTCGCCGACCAGCCAATCGGCCGAAACCGGCTCACCACGCAGCGATGTGGCGGTGAAGTCGCTGATATCAAGGTTCGCGGGCACCGTGTCGACCGGTGGACGGCCACGTTCCAGCCGGTGCAGGCGTTCAGTGAGGTCGCGCAGCCGGCGCACGATCCCAAGCAGGAGCAGCAGGCAGAGCAGGACGACGATCGCGAGAACCACCACAGCCGCGTCGAGAACCGTCATGGGCGTTGTAACCCCTCTCAAGGAGAATCCACGTCACGACTGTGCGAGCACAACGGCAGCGGACGGTGTGTTCGCCGGCCGCTGCCGTATGCCGTGCTTCGGAGCGCTTTCGATACTCAGCAATAGCCGACGTTCGTGCACTTGCATCCCGTGTGCTCGAAGCAGCAGCGGTACCAGTCGACCCGCGCGCCCTGGACGCAGCACTTGTAGACGCAGGACGGGCCGTCGCAGCTCAGGCAGGCAGCCTGTGCGTCGGCCGAGGGTACGATCCGTTCCAGCACGCGGTCCGCGAGCATCTTGACGGATTTCACCACGATGATTCCTTTCCCTTACCGAAGTTCATCACGGATTCGATGGCCACCTCGTAGCAAGGTTCGAGCTCTGTCCGCCAGACTTATCGATGGCGGTACACGCCCTGTCCACATCTGGTACACACCCGACGCGCCCAAGAACGGAGCTGCCGGACGCCGCAAGCGCATGAGCAACGCGGTCGGATCGGGCGTCAGCGACGCAGGGCGGACTCGGCCGCCACGACCCGGGCGATCTGTCGCCGGGTCGCGCCGGCTGTCCACAGCGAAACGTTCGTCATCCGCAATGTGTTGATGCGGCAACCAACTCGGGTGCGACGACGGTCGGATGGGCGGTGCCTAGCCTGATCGATGTCGGGAAGGTGCGGCAAGAGGACGGTGCACGATGCCCCCGGATCTGGATGTCGTTGGCATCGGCTTCGGCCCTGGCAACATCGCCTTGGCCGTCGCATTCGAGGAGCTCGAACTTGGCCTGAGTGCGCACTTCTTCGAGCGTAACTCCGGTCCGAGCTGGCAGTCGGGCATGCTCCTCGACGGCTCCGACATCCAGCACAACGCGGCTCGCGACCTCGCCCTCCCTCGCAACCCGCGCAGCCGCTACACGTTCTACAACTACCTGTTCGAGCGCGGGCAGCTGTTCGAGTACCTCAACCTGGGCCTGCCGTACCCGTTCCGCAAGGACTACGCCAACTACATCACCTGGGTGGCCGGCGAGTTCGCGGGCCAGGTCACCTACGGTAGCGAGGTACGAGCGGTGCGTGCAGGCGGCGACGGCGGCCGGTTCGTCGAGGTGGAGCTCGCCACCGGCGAGCGGGTTCATGCCCGGGCCGCGGTGGTCGCGCCGGGCCGGCAGCCGCGGATCCCGGCGACCTTCGCCACCGTGGCCGACCCGCGTGTCTTCCACTCGTCGCTCTACCTGCACCGGCTGGACCGGTTTTCGGCGCGGCCGCGACCTACGGTGGCGATCATCGGGGCGAGCCAGTCCGCGGTCGAGCTCGCCCTCGACGTGTCCCGGCGTTGGCCCGCGGCCACGGTCGTGAACATCATCCGCGAGTTCGGCCATCGGCAGAAGGACCTCAGCCCGTTCTCGGGTGAGGTCTACTTTCCCGCGTTCACCGACTACTACTACGACTCCACCGAGCCGGCCAGGCGCGAGCTGGACCGCCAGCTTCGGTACACCAACTACTCGGCCGCCGACCCCGACGTGCTGAACGCGCTCTACGTGCAGATGTATGCCGACCGGCTGGACGGGGTCGAACGGGTCCGGCTGGTCCGCAACACCGCCGTCACGGCGGTCGGTGTGAGCCCGGACGCGGTCCGGCTGGAGCTGACCGAGGTGCATCGCGGCCAGGCGAGCACGCTGGACGCCGATGTCGTCATCCTGGCCACCGGATACCACGACCTCACCGATGCGGCCGGGCCGCAGTTCCTGCCCGGCATCCTCGGCGAGGTCGCCGGTGGCGTGGCCCGCGCTCCCAGCGGCCACGCCCAGGTCGACCGCGACTACCGGCTGCTGCCCGGCGGCGGAGGCTCGCTGCCGCCGATCTATCTCAACGGCCTGTGCGAGACGACGCACGGACTCGGCGACGCGGGATCCTTCAGCCTGCTCTCGGTGCGCTCCGCGACGATCGCCACCAGCATCGCCAAGCAGCTGGCCAACACGCGCGGTGAGGAGGCACCATGACCGTCCCCGCGGTGACGGAACAGGTTCAGCTCGAGATACGCACGCCGATCCCGGGCCCGGGATCCACCCACCTGCTCCGCGAGCAGGAGCGGCTGGAGTCCAATGCCCGGACCTATCCGCGGCGCCTGCCGATCGCCGTCGACCGGGCCTTCGGCCCCTACCTGCGCGACGTCGACGGCAATGTCTTCATCGACTTTCTCAACGGCGCGGGTGCGTTGCCGCTGGGACACACCCACCCCGAGGTGGTCGAGGCGGTCGAGGCGCAGCTGCGCCGGCACGTCCACGGCCTGGACCTGCCGAGTCCGGTGCGCCAGGAGTTCGTCGACGCCCACCTGTCGCTGCTGGCGGAGCCGATGCGCTCCCAGACAAAGATCCACTTTTGCGGTCCGACCGGCGCGAACGCCATCGAGGCGGCGATCAAGCTCTGTAAAGTCCACACTGGACGGTCCGGCATCGTCGCATTTCAGGGTGGCTTCCACGGTTCGACGCACGGCGCCATGTCCGTCAGCGGTCTGGTCGGTCCGAAGAACCAGGTCGGCGCTGCGATGCCCGACACGCACTTCCTGCCGTATTCGTACTGCCGGCGCTGCCCGCTCGGGCTGTCCCCGTCGAGCTGCGACACCAACTGTGCCACCTACCTGAGCAACACCCTGCGCAACGACTTCGGCGGCGTGCCGCGGCCGGCCGCGATCCTGCTCGAACTCGTGCAGGGCGAAGGCGGCGTCATCCCAGCCACGGCCGAGTTCGTCCAGCGGGTCGCCGCGACTGCCGCCGAACGGGACATCCCGCTGATCGTCGATGAGATCCAGACCGGATACGGCCGTACCGGAACCTGGTTCGCCTTCCAGCGCTACGGCATCGAACCCGACGTGGTGGTCGTATCGAAGGCGGTGGGCGGGATCGGCCTGCCGGTCGCCGCGATCCTGTACAACCGGCGGCTGGACTCCTGGGCGCCCGGCACCCACATCGGCACGTTCCGCGGTCATCACCTGGCCTTCGCCGCCAGCGTGGCCACCCTTCGGGTGATGCACCGCGACAACGTCCTGGACAACGTCACCGAGCAGGGCGACTGGATGTTCCGGCAGCTACGCGGCCTCGCCGCTCGGCACGCCGCGATCGCCGACGTGCGGGGGACCGGCCTGATGGTCGGCGTCGAGATCGCCGACCCGGCCACCGGGCAACCCAGCGGAACGCTCGCCGCGGCGGTGCAGGCCGCCGCGCTCTCCCGCGGGCTCATCGTGGAGGTCGGCGGCCAGCACGGCTGCGTCATCCGGATGCTGCCACCGCTCAACGTGAGCCGTGCGGTCGTCGATACCGCCATCGCGATCCTGGACGAGTCACTGGCCGAGCTCGGGAGCTGACATGCTGCGCCACAGCTGGACCAACGACGACATCACGCCCGAACCGGACTACGCCGTGCGTGCCGTGCGCCTCGCCCGGCTCGGCAACGAGCCCTACGAGGGCGGCGCGTGGGTCATCGTCGATCCACACACGACCATGACCGAGCACGTCAATCCGGTGGGCGAAACCGAGATCTTCTACGTCATCGAGGGATCCGGCACCCTCGTTGTCGGCCAGGAGTCCAGCGTGGTCCGGCCGGGCGACAGCGTGCTGATCCCCCCCGGTGAGCGCCACCGGCTGCACAACGACGCCGACACCCCGTTGCGCATGCTCGCCCTGTGGTGGGGGGCCGGCAGTGACGGCTAGTGATGTCACGGTCGTAGGGGGCGGCGTCATCGGTGCCAGCATCGCCTACCACCTGGCCCGTCGCGGCGTCGACGTGACGCTCTTCGACGCCGCCGATCGCACCGCCGGCGCGACCGTCCACTCGGCCGGGCAGATCCGGATGCACCACTCCGACCTGTTCGACTGCCGGCTCGCGGCCTTGTCGCTGCCGACCTATGAACGCTGGGCGCAGCGGATCGGCGGCCACTGCGGCTTCGCGGCGGTCGGCTTCGCGTTCCTGGCCGACGCCGACCGGCGCGCCGAAGTGGCCACCATCGTCGCCGCGTTGACCGGCCTCGGGATCGAGGCCACCGCGATGTCGCCGCAGCGGTACCGGACGCTCGCGCCCGAAGTGAGCCTCGACGGCGTCGGCACGGTGGCGGTGGAGCCACGCAGTGGCTACGCGCATCCGGCCCGCACCACCGAGGCACTGCTGGTCGCCGCCGGCCGCCTCGGCGCCCGGGTGGTGCGCTCCACCGCCGTCACCACGCTGCGACGGCACGGCGCGACGGTGACCGGAGTCCGGACCGCGGCGGGCATCCATCACAGCCCTCGGGTGGTCGTTGCCGCCGGCGTTCACAGTGCCGCCCTCTGCGCCACCGCCGGACCGCAGTTGCGCCTGCGGACCCGCCGCGTGGGCTGGGCGATCGCCGTTGCCGCCCCGCCGGCACACGTCATCATCGACGACACCCTCGGCGTCTACTTCCGGCCGCACGGAACCGATCGCGTGCTCTTCGGGGTCCCGCTCGACGACTGGGACCCGCCCGCACCACACGACCCGGCGCGGCCGGACACCGCCGCGCCGCAGCGGGACCGCATCGACCGGGCCCAGCGCACGGTCGCGCAGCGGCTGCCCGCGCTGCGTGAGGCTCCCATCGCATCCGCGGCTGCCGCGATCGAGGCGTACTCCCCGGACAACCACCCGCTCATCGGCCCGCTGCCCGATCTCGCCGGCGCCTACGTGTGCACCGGATTCAGCGGCGGTGGGTTCAAGGTGGCACCCGCCGTCGGTGAGGCGGTCGCCGATGAGATCGATGCCGGCCACCCGCGCGAGGAGCTGCAGCCCTATCGGCCGGATCGGTTCGAGCGGGGAGCCGCGATCGCTCCCGCCGTCGCCTATCGGCACATGTGAGGTGGGTAGCGTGCGTGGGCGGCTGGCGGAGGACATCGACGTCGTCCTGGCCAAGGATCCGGCGGCGAGGTCCAGAGCGGAAGTCCTGCTCTATCCGCACCTGCACGCCATCTGGCTGCATCGCATCGGGCACTGGCTGTACCGCCACGGCCACCGGCTGCTCGCTCGGGCGGTCGGCCAGTTCGGCAGGCTCGTCTCCGGCGGCATCGAGATCCATCCTGGTGCGCGGGTCGGACGCCGGCTGTTCATCGACCACGGCTGCGGGGTCGTCATCGGGGAGACCGCGGTCGTCGGCGACGACGTCATGCTCTACCACGGCGTGACCCTCGGCTCGGTCGGCTGGGCGGCGGACCGGTCGGCCGGCAGTGGCACCCGGCGCCATCCCGCCGTTGGCGACAACGTCGTACTCGGCGCACGTGCCAGCGTGCTCGGCCCGGTGACCATCGGCGACGGAGCGCGGGTCGGGGCGCACGCCGTCGTGCTGACCGACCTGCCCGCGCAGGCCACCGTCCCGGCCGGCGCCGTGGTCCGCCGCCGGCACACCACCGCCGCATACTTCCCTGTTGCGCCGACCGAAGGGTTGCCTGACATGTCCCGTACGAGCGGACAGGTCCTCATCACCTGCGCGCCACCGAACCCGAACGGCGACCTGCACCTGGGCCACCTCAGCGGACCGTTCCTCGGCGCCGACGTGCTGCGCCGATACCTGTGCGCCCGAGGCGTCACCGCGCACTACGTGAGCTATACCGACGACGAGTCGTGCTACGTGCCGCGCCGGGCCGCGGAGCTGGGCGCGGGGGCGAAGCAGACGGCGCACAAGTTCACCCGGCGCATCGAACAGACCCTGGCGCTGGCCGACATGCTTCCCGACTACTACGCCCACCCGCACCGGGAACCGCGCCACGCCGAGACGGTGCAGGCGCACTTCCTGCGGCTCTACCGGGCCGGCCTGATCGAAGAGCGAGTCATGGCGACGCCGTACTGCGAACACTGCCAGCGCTACCTCTACGAGGCCGATCTGCGCGGGCAGTGCCGGTTCTGCGGGCTGGCCTGCGACGGAACGTACTGCGAGGACTGCGGATTCCCGCAGGATCCCCAGGGCATACGCAACGCCCGCTGCATCCGCTGCTCGGCCACCCCGGTCAGCCGGCCCTCGTCGCGACTCGTGCTCGCGCTGTCCGGCCAAGCCGACGCACTGCGCGGCCTCTACCAGAGGCGGTCCTGGTCGCCGCGGATTCAGAAGCTCTGCGAGGAACTGCTCGAGCTCGGCCTGCCGGACACCCCGATCAGCCGGATCTACGACTACGGCGTCGCGGTCCCGCTCGCCGGTTGGGAAGGCCACGTCCTGGACACCTGGTACAGCGGGATCTACGGCTACATGGCGGCCACCGAAGGACTCGGCGTCGCTCTGGGCGATCCCGGCCTCGCGCAGAACCTCTGGCACGATCCGGAGACCACGCTGGTTCACTTCATCGGCTTTGACTGCGGCTTCTCCCACGCCGTGCTGTGGCCCGCACTCCTGGAGGCCGAGAACGGGCTCGACGGCAGCGATCTGGTCCAGCCCCGCCACATCATCAGCAACGAGTTCTACCAACTGGAGGGCGAGAAGTTCTCCACCAGCCGGGGGCACGCGATCTGGGGCTCGGACTTCCTGCGGTCCAATCCCGCGGACGCTCTTCGCTTCCACCTCTGCCGCACCAATCCGGAGCGCGAACCCACCAACTTCTTCCGCGCCGAGTACGAGCAGTGCTACACCCGCTTCCTCAGCGACCAGCTCGAGGGCTGGGCGGCGACGCTCTTCGAGCGTGTCCGCGCCGGTGGTGGCAGCATTCCCGAGTCCACGCCCTCGCAGTGGCCCGGCGCGGTACGCGAGCTGATCGAGCGGCTGCCCGGCCGGGTCGCCGACGCCCTGGAACCCGCGACGTTCTCGTTGCGCCGGGCGGCGCAGGAAATCGAGAGCGCCGTCGCCGTGGCGAGCAACGATCTGGCACGGTCTCACGGTGACGCGGCACCCGAGCAGCTCGCCGCGCACGCCGAACTGCTGGCGGTGCTCGCCGCGGTTGCGGCACCGCTCATTCCGACCTGGTCGGCACGAGTCTGGTCGCAGCTTCAGCCGAGCGGGACGGCCGGCGCACCGCCGTGGCCCGAGCCCGGCCAGCGGCTGCTCCCGGCCGGCACCGCCCTGACCGCCGCGTACCAGCCGATCTTCGCCGGCCGCTGATCGATGGGCGTTGGGCTCACGCCGATGCCGGTGTTGCGGCTGGCCGCGGCGGTGGTCGGGGTCGCCGGGCTGTTCCTGCCGGCGACGCTGCGGCCGGCGGGCCCGGCCGCGCTCATCGCGTGGTGTTACCACGGTGCCGCCGGTCTGCTGCTGCTGCTCGCGTTGCGCCCGCTGGCGAGCCCGAGCAGCGGCGGTGTCGCGGCCGTCGCCGGCATGGTGTTCGGCGCGCCGGTGCAACGCGCGCTGCGCTGGTGCTACATCGTCGGCGTCACCGCGGGCCAAGCCGTGGTCGCCACGGTGGGTGGGCACCTGGTGGCGGCGGCCGCGTCGGCGCCCTGGGTCCAGTTGCCGGCGACGCTGGTGATCCTGGCCGGCGCCGCCGTCGCCACGGCCGGCGGCTGGCGCGCGCCGGCGTGGGTATCGCCGGCCGGCTTCGCCGCGGTCATCGCCTGCATCCTGGCCGGATCGACCGTCGCGCTCAGCGGCGCCGGCGCGGCGGCGTTCAGCTGGCCGCAGCTGGCGGTGATCGCCGTGTTCGCCTTCGTCGGCTGGGAGAGCGTGCTGCGTCTGGCCGCGCCGCCGGTCTGGGCCGTGGCCGCGGCCGCCGGCGCCGTTGCCGCCATCTACCTGAGCGCGGCCACGCTGCCGCACGACGGTACCGCCGGCCCGGCCGGCCGTGCGCTCATGGCGCTGGCGGCGATCGTCTGCGCCGTCGCCTGCCAGCGCAATGTCGCCATGGTCGCCGATCTCGCCGTTGCCGACCGCGCCGGCGTGGAGGCGACCGCGACCGGTCGAGGCCGCACCCGCGCCGTCGTCGCCGGAGCCTGCGCGCTCGTCGCGGCCGGCGGCGCGGTGCTGATCGGCCAGGAGCGGATCTCCGTCTTCTCGGTCCTGCTCATTCCCGGCGCCATGGGGCTCGCGGTGTTCGTCACCGCGGCGCTCGCCGGGGCCCACGCCGGGCGGGGGTGGGCGCGCGCCTGCGCTCTGCTGGCGGCAGCCGCCTACCTCACGCTCCTACCGTTCGCCGGCTACCCAGCCTGGCTGGCGGTGATCCTGTTCGTCCTCGCGTTCGCGGTATCCGGAGGTCGCCATGCCCTTGTTCTCCCAAGGTTCCTTCGACGCCTTCCGCGCCGTAGCGAACGGTCCGGCTAGTACCCAGTTCGGTGCGACCGGCGAACGCAGCTTCGCCGCGCTGCGCGAACTCACCCGCCAGGTACAGCCCGTACCGGTCACCTTCGTTCGCTCCGCCGCGCCGGTGCGCCTCGAACTGGCCGCGCTGAACCTGCCGGCCAGCAGCCACGGCATGCTCCGCCGGGTGCTGGACCCGGCCGCGAACATCCACGTCCTGGCCTGGTGCTGGGATCTCAGCGGGCGCGCGCCGGTGGTGCTGCCGAACGCGGACAGTGCCGAGGCGAAGCGGTGGCGACTTGATCTCACCGACGGGCGCCGCAGCCTCGGGGAGAGCCTGGTGCTGTGGTCAGACCAGCCGGTCGTGGCCGGCCTGTGCGTGCGCGTCATCGTCTGGGAGGGTGAGCACGCCCGCGTACCGGAGGAGATCGGCGAGGCGATGCGCCACTCCCGTCTCACGGCCGTCCTCACCGGCCTGCCGGACCCGGCCCGCACCACCATCACCTCCGCGATCATGGCCAGGGAGGCCGCCGCCGGCCTCGGCACGGACATCGCTCCGGTGCTGCGCGCGCTCTGCCCCGACTACGTCGACCTGTTCGAGGGCTTCTTCCCGGCCACCAGCGCTCCGGCGGACGCGGAGGAGATCAGCCATCGCGGCGATGATGCCGAGCTCCGCGTCCGCATCAGTGGTTGAGAGGGATCCATGGAACTGAAGCCGCTATCCCGGGCCCAGTACGACGCCTGGCTCGGCCACCACTTCGCCCCCGTGGCGTGGTCGGGCACCGTCACCAGCGTGCGGCGCCTGCGCGCGGCCGTCGATCCGGTGACACTGCGGCCGGCGCTGGCCGCCTTCGTCGAACGGCACGACCGCTTCCGCAGCCGGTTCGTGTCCACTGTGGATGACGTACGGCGCGAGGTCGTGCCCGCGTTCGCGGTGCCCCTCACGGTCGACGACCTGACCGCACTTCCCGCGGCCGAGCGCGAGCACGCGATCGACCGTGCCATCGACCATGAACGGCACATGTCGTTCAACCTCGAGTCAGGCGCGCTGCTGCGGGCCCGGCTGATCCGGTGCGCGCCGGACGAGCAGGTCCTGTGCCTGACCACCCATCGGATCTGCCTCGACCCGCACTCCGTCGACCTCGCCGTCGACGAGCTGCTCGATCTCGCCGTCGGCGGGCCGGGCCGGGGCGAACCGACGCCGGCACCGCCGATCACCGATTCCGGTCTGGCCTTCTGGTCACGGGCCGCGGCCGGCGCGGTGAGGCTGGAGTTGCCCACCGACCGGACCCGGCCCGACCAGCCCTCCGGCGCTGTCGGGCGGACCGGCAGGCGCCTCGGCTCGCGCGCCACCGAGCACGTGCTCACCGCCGCCCTCGTCGTCCTGTCCCGGCACGGCAGCCAGCCCGACGTGACCGTCGGCTACCGCCACGACGTGGCCGAACCGCACACCCTGCCGCACCCGGCGGCCGGATCGCTGCTGCGACTCCGGCTGGGCGACAACCCGACGTTCGCCGAAGCCGTCAACCGGGTCACGGCGGCCTGCCACGCGGCCGCGGAGCATCCACTGCCGACGCTGGACGCGTTGCGCCGAGCGGTGCCGAGCCTGCCCCAACCACCGGCGCGGGTCGCTGTCACCACCGTCGCGGCCGAGCCGCCGGCGAGCCCGCGGCCGGCCCGGATCGACGAGACCGCCGGGAGGGGGCACCCGGTGGCCGGCGCCGAGCTCGAGCTGATCCTCGAGGCGGCAGGCGAGGACACGGTTGTGTCCGCGCTGTTCGACGCCGACATCTTCGACACCGGCCGCATCGAGCGTCTGCTGGGGCACATCGATGTGCTCGCCGCCGCGGCGGCCGGATCCCCCACCGCGGCGGTGTCCGAGTTGGCGATGCTCACCGACAGCGAACAGGCGCAGCTGATGACCGCCTGGCAGGGGCCGGCCGTGGAATATCCGCGGGAGCCGGTGCACGCGCAGATCCGCGAGCACGCTCGCCGCCGGCCGGATTCCATCGCACTGCGCTGCGACGGCCTCACGGTGACCTACGGCGAGCTGGACCGCCGGGCGCAGGCGCTGGCCCGGCGGCTCCGCCGGCTCGGCGTCGGCCGCGACGACATCGTCGCGCTCCTGCTCGACCCCGGCATCGACGCGGTCGTCGCGATGCTCGGCGTCCTGCATGCCGGCGGCGCCTTCGCGGTGCTGGACCCGCAGCACCCGACCCGGCGGCTCGAGTTCATCCTGGCCGACACCGCCGCGCGCGCCGTGATCACCCATGCGGCCCTGGCGGACCGGCTGCCGGCCTCGACCGGCTGGGCCACGCTGACGATGGACACCGACCCGCCGGACCTCGAGGCGGCGGCCGGCACGACAGACCTCGAGCTCGCCGAGCTCGCCGACGAACACGCGCTGGCCTATGTGCTGTACACCTCCGGCTCGACCGGGCAGCCGAAGGGTGCGCTGATCGAACACGGATCGCTGTCCAACTTCGTGCTCTGGCCGCGCTGGCTGTTCGACCTCGGACCGGGCGACCGGATGTTGCAGCACATGACCCTCGTCTTCGACTTCGCCGAGGGAGAGATCTTCACCGCGCTCACCAGCGGTGCCACGCTGGTCATCGCGCCACCGCGATCCCGGTCCTCGCCGGCCGAGCTGGGTGCGCTCATCGCCGACGAGGACATCACCTGCGTGTTCGGCCCCCCGGCCATCCTGAACACGGTGGACGCCACTGCCTGCCCGCACCTGCGCTACATCGTCGTGGGCGGCGACGTGTGCACACCCGAGCTCGTCAATCACTGGAACACGCCCGGCCGGCGGTTCATCAACGGCTACGGGCCCACCGAGGCGACGGTCGGCTGCACAGCGTATGAGTGCGAACACCGGACCTGGACCGCTCAACCGCCGATCGGCCGGCCGATGCCCAACCGCCTTACCTACATCCTCGACCCGGCCGGCCGGCCATGTCCGGTAGGCGTGCCGGGCGAGCTGTTCATCGGTGGGGCCGGCCTGGCCCGCGGCTACCTCAACCGGCCAGGACTCACCGCCGAACGGTTCGTCCCCGACCCGTGGCACTCGGGGCAGCGGCTGTACCGCTCCGGTGACCTGTGCGAATGGACACCGACCGGCCAGATCCGATTCCTCGGCCGCATCGACACCCAGGTCAAGCTGAATGGCCTTCGGGTCGAGCTGGAGGAGATCGAGGCCGCGATCGCCGGCCATCCCGACGTGAGCCAAGCCGCGGTCTCCCTTGTGGACCCGGCAACCGGGCCCCGGCGCCTGGTCGCCCACGTCGTGCCGGCGGCGGAAACCTTCGACGTCGCCGCGCTGCGCGCACACGTGGCCGGCATCGTCCCGGGCAACCTGGTTCCGGCGCACTTCACCCCGATCGATGCGCTGCCGCTGACCGCGGTAGGCAAGATCGACCGCGCGGCCCTGCGGGCGCTGCTGCGAGGCGCCCAGCCGGCCGAGGAGTTCCGGGCTCCACGCACGCCCGTGCAGGCGCTGCTCGCGGCCGTCGTGGCGGAGCTGCTCGCGGCCCACCAGGCGGGACAAGCGCCGGTCGGCATCGACGACGACCTGATCGACGCCGGCTTGCGGTCGCTGGACATCGTGCTCCTCGCCAGGCGCGTCAGCGCGTCCCTCGGTGCGGTGCTGCACCCGCGGGAGGTGCTCGCCGCGCGCACCATCGCCGCCATCGGCGAACTGCTCTCCAGCGCGCGCCCGGCACAGGCGATGCCGGCGCCGGCGGGAACGACCGGGCCGGCGCCGGGCGGTGCACCGGACGCGGCACCGCTGGACCCGCTGGCACTGCTCGAGCGGATCGAGCAGATGGACGACGCCGAGATCGCGCGGGTCATGCGGTGACGGTCGGCATTCCGCCCGATCGCCTGCGGCTGCTGCGGCAGCTGCGCCGGTCGGCATCGCCGGTACCGCCCGGTGTCGTCGATACCACTGTGGTGGTCAAGCCCGACGGCGGCCGGCCGCCGTTGTTTCTCGTACCGGCCGTTTCCGGCTCGCCGTACTCCTACCTCGGCCTGCGCGCCCTGCTGCCGGCCGATCAGCCGGCGATGACCTTCGAGGGTCCGGGGCTGTCCGGCTCGGACCCGCCACCGAGCACTGTCGAGGAGCTCGCGGCGCATTACCTCACCGCGATCCGGCGGCACCGGCCACAGGGGCCGTATCTGCTGGCGGGGTGGTCGTTCGGCGGCACGGTCGCGTTCGAGATGGCGCACCAGCTCACGGCGGCGGGTGCCCGCGTAGCGTTGCTCGCCCTCGTCGACGGTGCCGTGCCGGCAACCTTCGCCAGCCCCGACGAGGACGAGGTCGCGGCGGCCTTCACGCGCGATCTGGCCGGCTACGGCATCACGGCCGACGCCCTCGAACCGGACTTGTGGCAGCGGCGCTTCGAGGTATTCCGGGCCAACATGCGCGCCTATCGGGCCTACCGGGCCCGAGTCTGGCCGGGGCCGGCGGTGCTCATCCGCGGCGCCACGTCGACCGAGCCGACGGCTGGGTGGCACGCGTGGTGCCACGGTCCGGTCGCGGAGTGTGTCGTGCCCGGAGATCACTACTCGATGTGGGAGCCGGCCAATGTGGGCGCTGTGGCGGACGCGTTGAGCGCGGCCGCCCGCACCGCGCTGGCCGGCGGATGACGGCCAGGGGCGGCGCTGATGGGTAACGATCGATTCCCGGGCGCGAGCCTGCCAAGTCTGTCCGCGCGCGAGGCGACCCGGCTGGCGGTGCGGGCCCAGGGCTTCGCCGGCCTGACCGACGCGACGTCAATGCTGGACGCGGTCGGTGCGGTGCAGCTCGACACGATCGCGGTGCTCGCTCGCTCCCACGAGCTCGTCGGGTACTCCCGGCTCGGTCCGGTCGGGCGGGCCGCCGTCGAGCACGCCTACTGGCGCACCGGACGGGCCAGCGCGTTCGAGTACCCGGCACACGCGGCCTGCCTGCTTCCGGCCGCCGCGTGGCCGTATTTCCAGTTTCGCCGGCGCGAGAAGCAGGCGAAGAGCAGCGCGCAGCTGCACGCCGACCCGGTGCTGGCCGAGGTCCGCGCCCGGCTGGCCGATGGACCGGTGACCGTGACCGATCTCGGCGGGGCGAGCGGCGGACCCGGCTGGTTCAACCCATCGCGGGTCAAGGTGCTGGCCGAGTGGCTGTGGGGGACCGGTGAGGTGGTCTGCACGCAGCGGCAGGGCTTCAAGCGCGTCTACGACCTGCCGCACCGCGTCCTGCCCGAGCAGGTGCTGCGGGCCGATCCGGACGACGACGCGTGCCATGACTATCTGGTTCGCGCCGCCGTCCGGGCGATGGGGGTGGCGACCCGGCATGACATCGCCGACTATTACTGGCTTCGCCTGCGGGCGGTCGATCGCGCGCTGCAGCGCAGCGATCTGGTCGCGGTGCGGGTCGAGGGCTGGGACGACGTCGGCTGGACGCAGGCCGCGTCGATCGAGCGGCCGGCCCCGCCGTGCCCGCGCACCACGCTGCTGTCGCCGTTCGACTCGCTGATCTGGACCCGAGACCGGATGCGGCGGCTGTTCGGCGTCGTCGTGCTCCTCGAGGCCTACCGTCCCAAGCACGAGCGCGTCAACGGGTACTTCGCGATGCCGGTGCTGTCCGGGGAACGCATCATCGGCCGGGTGGATCCCGCGCGGGAGGGCAACACCCTGGTGCTGCGCCAGGTGGCCCTCGAGCCGCCGGCAAACGCGCAGCAGGTGGGCCGGCTCGCCGAGGCCGTCCGCGAGGCGGCGCGGTGGGTGGGGTGCACCGCCGTCGCGGTGGAGCGCGCCGAGCCGGCTCAACTTGCCCACCGGCTGACTCGTGCCCTCGGCTAGCGACGTGCGTCCAGCGTTTACCGCGATGACCACCTCGCCGTCGACCCCGGATCCTTAAGCCCGTTATAAAGACAGCTCTGATTTCCTTAAGCCCATTATAAAGACATCTATCGTTCCCGCGCTCGCGTCGCTAGACTCACGCCTCGTTGATCATGTGCACAGGAGGATTGCCATGCCAGTGGACTCTTCGTTAACGAACCCGACTCCGCTCGGTCGGACGTAGCCGCACCGAACGAGGGAGATGGATCGATAAGGGTCGCAGGTCAGACGCTATGCAGAACAACGTTAACCGCTCCGTGCGCCCCGTCCGGGTCGTGGTCTGCGAGAGCGAGCCCCTGGTCCGGGAGGGCCTCAAGTCCAGCCTTCGCGAGGCGAACGTCGAAGTCGTCGCTGAAGTCGAAACGAGCAGCCAGCTGATGCATGAGTCCGTCCGGCACGAGTTCGACGTCGTGCTCATGGGGGTGGCTCAGCCTTTTCCCGAGCGTACTGACCTGGCCGCCATGGCCAGCCGCCTGCGGTGCCAGTTCGTCGTCATGTTGCGGGCCTCGGACCAGGAGGCCTTCATACCCTTCGTCCAGTCCGGTATTCGCGGCTTCGTCGCGAGCCAGACCGCGCCGGCCGACGTGTCGCACGCCGTCCGATCGGTCGCCCGCAACGAGGCGTACCTCTCGCCGGTGCTGGCGCGCCAACTGCTCGACTGGCTCGCCGACCGGCTCAGCCAGCCGACCCGCCAGCCGGACGTACCAACCGCCAAGCTCAGCGAGCGCGAGCAGGAAGTGCTCGCCTTGCTCGGCGTCGGCGCCTCCAACGCGGAGATCTCGCGCAAGCTGCGCATCCAGGAGACGACCGTGCGCAGCCACGTCTATCACATCCTCACCAAGCTGAATCTTCGTAGCCGCACGGAGGCCGTCCTGTACGGGTTCCAGACCGGACTTCGCCAGGCGGGGGAGAATGGGCTCCGCCAGGCCGGATAGGAGGCACGCATGAAGGCCGGCGCCGCGGAGGTTCCATTGCGTCGACTACTCACCCACGGCGGCTACTGGCGATGGTCGCTCGCGACCCAGCTCATCCGGCTGCCGGCGTTCATGGCACCGATGGCGTACGTGCTGGCCAGCGTCCACCTGATGGGCGGCCCCGGTCCAGGAGCGCTCGTCCTCGCCGTCATGCTGGTCGTCGGCGAGCTCTCGGCACCGTTCGCCGGGCGCGTGATCGACCGCTTGGGCGTGGCCCGCTGGGCCCCGCGTTCGCTGTTGCTCAGCGCCTTCGGGCGGCTGGTGCTCGCCGGCCTGTTCGCGCTGCAGTCGCCGACGTGGCTACTGGTGGTCGTCGTCACCGTGTTCTCGTGCATCGGCTCCGGCGCCGGCGGGATCGTGCGGGTGATGCTCGGCCGCACGGTGCCCGACGAGATGCTGCCCAAGGCACTCGCGATCGACTCCTCGATGGTGGAGTTGGTCATCGTCGCCGCGCCCTTCCTCGTGACGGTCGCCGCGTTCGGCGGAGGTCTGGCCCCCGTCATCGTGATGTCGGTGTGCTCCGCGATCGGCGCGATCCTGCTGTGGGACCGCCGTGCGAGCCGGTCGCCGGCGGCATCACAGACTCCCGAGCCGACGGGACAGCAGCCGGGGGAGTCGTCGGCGGCGACACCCGACGCGGCGACGGCCGACCCGGCGGCGACGCGGCCGGCCGGCGTACAGCGGCGGCGTTCGCTGTGGCGCAACCGCGAGTACGTGTTCTGGGTGCTGGTGGCGATCGCGTTCGGCCACCTGCTCGGGACGGCCGAGACCGGCGCGCTGCCGCTCGCGCTGCACCTGGGCGCCAACAACGCCGTTGCGGCCGTTCTGATCGCCGTGCTCGCCGGCGCCAGCGCTGTCTCCGGAATCCTCTACGCGGTGTACAGCAACAGGATCCGGCTGAGCAACAACGTGCAGGCGGTCGGGCTGGTCGTGCTGATGGTGGGCAGCTCCGTGCTGATCGCGTTCGGACCCGGCTGGCCGGCGATCGTGGCCGGGTTCTTCCTCCTGGGTGTGTGGACCGCGCCGATCAACACGGTGCGCTCGTACGCGGCCGGTCTGGTCATCCCGAAGGATCGCCAGGTCGAGGGATTTGCAGTGATTGATACCGCCAATGGCATCGGCTTCGCCCTGGCGGCGCTGTTGCTCGCGGTGCTTCCGGTTGAGGGCATGCTCGCCGTGGGTGGCCTGACCGGCCTGCTGGCCATCCTGCTCGCACCGGTCTTGCTGAGCTCGGAGGCCGCGTTCAACCCGATGCGGCGGTGGTTGCGCCGCTCGCCGGCAGGCCCGTCGCAGCAGCAGGACCAGCCGCCGGCCGGCGCCGAGAGCAGCGTCGACGAGCGCGGCGTGGATGAGCCGGTCCGTGATGTGTTGACGGCGGCTCAACAAACGGAATGATTCGATGCGGAAGCGGCCTACCTAGAATCGAGGCCGTGACCGCTGACTCGGCATCCACCGCCTCCGCGCAGCGACTCGAGCTTCTCCGTCGCCTTCGCGGAGGCGGTGGCCGTTCGGGGCCGGTCATCCCTCGGCGGGCCGAGGGTGCCTCCGCGCCGGCCAGCTCGCTGCAGCAGGGGTTGTGGTTCATCGATGTTGCGACGGGGCCGACCGCCGCCTACAACCTGCCCGCCGCTCTGCGGCTGCGCGGTGCGCTCGACGTGGCCGCGTTGCGCACCGCGCTCACCGCGCTGGTCGCCCGGCACGAGTCGCTGCGCACCACGATCCGTGAGGTCGACGGCGTCGTGACGCAGCTCGTGGGCCCCGCCCGGAGCGTCGACCTGGCCGTGACCGACCTGACCGCGCGGCCCGGAGCCGGCCGCGAGACGGAATTGGCGCAGACGCTGCGCCGGATCGCCCGGGAACCGTTCGACCTCGCGACCGGCCCGCTGTTCCGGGCAACGCTGGTGCGGGTGGCGACCGACGAACACGTCCTCGTCCTCACCCTGCACCACATCGTTGCCGACGGCTGGTCGATGGGCGTGGCGCTGCGCGAACTCGCGGAGTTCTACCGCGCCGGCGTGCAGGCGGGTCCGCCCCGGCTCGCCGGGCTCGACATCCAGTACGGCGACTACGCCGCGTGGCAGCAGCAACGATTCGGCAGCCCGGAGTACGAGCGGGATCTGCGGTTCTGGCTGGCCCGGCTGGACGGGGCGCCGTCCTATCTGAACCTCGCCACCGACCATCCGCGGCCGGCGGAGCAGTCCTTCGACGGCGCCGAGGTCCACTTCCGCTTCGACGACGACGTGGTCGCCGCCATCCGGGACGCGTCCCGGGAGCAGCGGACCACGACATTCATGACAGTGCTCGCGGCGTTCCAGGTCGTGCTGGCGCGCTACTGCCGCCAGGACGACATCGTGCTGGGAACGCCGGTGGCAGGGCGCACGCAGCGGCAGACCGAGCCCGTGGTCGGCATGTTCCTCAACACGGTGCTGTTGCGGGCAGACCTGTCCGGCGATCTCACCTTCGGCGAGCACCTGGTGCGGGTGCGCACGACCGTGCTCGACGCCCTGGCACACCAGGAGTTGCCGCTGCACCACCTGGTTCAGCGGCTGCGGCCGGACCGCGGTGCCGGCTACACCCCGTATCTGCAGGTGATGGTCGACGTGGCCAGCACCGACGACCTGGTGGTCGCGATGCCAGGGCTGCGGGTGGAGGTCGAGCGGGTCGACGCGGGCGAGGCGAAGTTCGACCTCATGCTCGACATCGACGACTCCGCCGGCCACATCCGGGCCACGCTGGGCTACCGCACCGACCTGTTCGAACCTGCCACGATCGAGCGGTTTGCGCGTCACCTGCAACGGGTCCTGCGCCTGGGCCTGGGCGATCCGTCCGCGCGTATCTCGTCGATCGAACTGGCCGACGCGGCGGAACGCGAACGCGTCCTCGCCCTCAATCCTCCGGCCCCCGTCCGCGACGAACAGTGCGTGCACGAGCTGATCGCCGCCCGAGCGGCCCACGCCCCGGACGCCGTGGCGGTGCGATACGAGGGTCAGCAGCTACGGATGCGTGAGCTGATGCGCCGGGCCAACCAGTTGGCGCGGTACCTGCGCGAGCGGGGTGTCGGGCCGGAGACGGCGGTCGGGCTGTGCCTGCCGCGCTCACCGGAGCAGGTGATCGCGCTGGTCGGCATCCTCTGCGCCGGAGGCGCGGTGGTGGCATTGGATCCCGAACACCCACCGCAGCGGGTGGCCGCGCTGGCCCGCGACGCGCGGTTGCGCCTGGTGGTCACCAGCCAGGATGCGCAACCGGCCGGCCTCGACGACGGCGGGCGGATCGAGCTCGTCCGCGTCGATCTGGACGCGGAGCGGATCGCCGCCGCTCCCGGGGCGCCGGTCGACGCCGCGACGGTCCCGGCGAACCTCGCCTATCTGCTGTTCACCTCCGGCTCGACCGGCCACCCGAAGGCCGCGATGAACACCCATCGCGGCATCGTCGCGCACCTGACCTGGGTCCAGGAGACGTACCGGCTCGACGAGTCCGATCGCGTCCTGGCCCGCACGCCGCCGAGCTTCGACGACTGGGTCCGCGAACTGCTGTGGCCGCTGATCGCGGGAGCCTGCGTCGTGCTCGCGCCGCCGAACAGCCATCGCGACCCGGCGGCGCTGATGCGCCACATGGATGCCGAGGGCGTCACGGTGCTGCATGTGGTTCCGTCGCTGCTGCAGGGGTTCGTCGAGCAGCCGGCGACGCTGGGGCGCTGCGCGTCGCTGCGACTGGTGATGACCGGCGGTGAGGCGCTCACCGAGTCGCTGCAGCGCGCCTATCGAGACCGCTTCGACGCGCCGCTGGTCAACCACTACGGCCCAACCGAGACCGCCATCGACGTGACGCGGTGGGAGTGCGCCCCGGGCGACGGCGTGCCGATCGGCCGGCCGGCGACCGGCAGCCGCGTGTACGTCCTCGACGCAGCCGGCCGGCCCCAGCCGATGGGCCTGTCCGGCGAGCTCTACATCGGCGGCGCGCAGGTGGGCCGGGGCTATCTCGACCGGCCCGGCCTCACCGCCGCGGCGTTCGTTCCGGATCCGTTCGCACCGACCGCCGGTGCCCGGATGTACCGCACCGGGGACGTCGCACGCTGGCGCGGCGACGGCGTGCTCGAGTACCTCGGTCGAGACGACGACCAGCTCAAGGTGCGCGGCCACCGCATCGAACCGGCGGAGGTGCAGCGGGCGTTGCTCGCGCACCCCGCGATCCGTGAGGCGGCGGTGATCGTGCGCGAGGACCGGCCCGGCGACCGCCAACTCGTCGCGTACTGCGTGCCGGCCGGCGACGAGCCGGATTGGCCGGCTGTGCGTGGCCGGCTTGCCGCGGTCCTGCCGCACTATCTGGTGCCGAGCGCCTTCGTAGCGCTGCCACAGCTGCCCCGTACCACGGCCGGCAAGCTCGACCGCCGCGCGCTGCCGCCACCCGGCCCGGCAGCGCCCCGAACGGGCGTGGTCGCGGCGCGCACCCCGACCGAGGCGGTAGTCGTGCGGGCCTGGCGAGCGGTGTTCGATCGGGACCTGATCGATGTCCGGGACGACTTCTTCGACCTCGGCGGGCACTCACTGCTCGCGGTCCGCGTCGTGGCCCGGCTCCGGGAGGCACTCAAGGTCGATGTGCCGGTGAACACGCTGTTCGTCGCGACCACAGTGGAGCAGCTGGCCGCGCAGCTCGACCGGTTGCTGGCGCAGCCGAGCGGCGGCGGGGCCACGCCGATCCAGCGGGTCGACCGGGGCCGCTACCGGACGCGGTCGCACCGGCCCGGTGAGACACCACACGAGCACGCCGCGCTGACCTAGCGATGGGGGCCTACATGTCAGTCGATCAACAGCACGAGACCGACCTTGTCGTGGTGCCGGCGTCGTACGCACAGCAACGGCTGTGGTTCCTCGACCAGCTGGTTCCCAACGGATACTTCTACAACCTCCCGCTGGCGATGTGGCTGCGCGGCGAGCTCGACCACGAGGCGCTGCGCTGGGCACTCGGCGAGATCGTGGCGCGGCACGAGGCGCTGCGCACCACGTTCGCCGCCGGCGAGCCGGAGCCGCAGCAGGCCGTCGCACCGCCGGGCGCGGTGGACGTCCCAGTCATCGACCTGACCGACCGGCCGGAGCACGCCCGCGCGGCCGCCGTGCGCGACCTGCTCAACGAGCAGCAGCGCCGGCCGTTCGACCTCACCACCGGGCCACTGCTGCGTGCCTGCCTGCTGCGGGTCGACGAGCGTACGCACGTGTTCTCGGCGGTGTTCCACCACATCGTGGCGGACGGGTGGTCCATCGGGGTGTTCCTGCGCGAGCTGGAGACGCTGTACGCCGCCCGGCTGCGCGGCACGACCGAACCCCTGCCCGACCTGATGATCCAGTACCTCGACTACTCGCTCTGGCAGCGTGAACCAGACCAGGCACAGCGTCATCGGGACCAGCTGGAGTACTGGCGGCAGCAGCTCGCGGACGCACCGCAGGTGCTGGACCTGCCGACGGACCGGGCCCGGCCGTGGGCTCGCGACGTCGCCGGGGCGAGCGAGATCCGCCGGCTGCCCGACGACCTGGCCGACGCCATCGGGGCGCTGGCGCGCGCCGAGCGGGTCAGCGAGTTCATGCTCCTGCTCGCGGCGTTCGACGTGCTGCTGTTCCAGCACACCGGGCAGAGCGACCTGTGCATCGGCACGCCGGTCGCCGGCCGGGTGCGCCCGGAGCTCGAGCCCCTGATCGGGCTCTTCGCCAACACGCTCGTGCTGCGCACCGACATGTCGCGGGCCACCAGCTTCCGCTCGTTGCTGGCCCAGGTGCGCGATACCTGCCTTGTCGCCTACGAGCACCAGGACGTGCCGTTCGAGCACGTCGTCGACGCGGTGGGGGTCGAGCGCACGATCAGCCACTCGCCACTGTTCCAGGTCATGTTCGTCGTGCAGAACGCGCCCAGTGAGGACGGCGCCAGCCTGCCCGGGCTGGACATCGAGATCATCGAGCCGGAGCTCACGGTCGCGAAGTTCGACCTCACGGTGATGGCGTGGCGCGGTGCCGACGGCATGACGATGTCCTGGGAGTACAGCACCGATCTGTTCGACCGGCAAACGATCCACCGCTTCATGGACAGCATGGAACTGCTGCTGCGCGGGATCGTCGAAGACCCGCAGCGCGACCTCCATGAGCTGAGCGTCGTGACGCCGCCGCAGCTGCGGCGGCTGGTGTATGACTGGGGCGCTGCCGGCGCACCGGTCGCGCCGCTGCCGCCGGCGTTGCCCGTGCAGTTCGAGGAGCAAGCGGCCCGCACCCCCGACGCGGTCGCGGTGCGCTGTGGCCCGGACATGTTGACGTACCGGGAACTCAACCTGCGGGCCAACCGCCTGGCGCACCTGCTGATCGAGTCCGGCGTCGGGCCGGAGAGCCACGTCGGCATCGCGGTCTCCCGCTCCACCGGGCAGATCGCCGCCATTCTGGGCATCATCAAGGCGGGTGGCGCCTACCTGCCGATCGACGTCACGCTGCCCCAGGCCCGGATCGCGACCATCCTTGCCGATGCCAGGCCCGCCGTGCTGCTGCTCAGCACTGACGTCGCGGCCGCGGTGCCCGATCACCCCGGCGTCACGCGGCTGTGCCTGGACGAAGAGCCGACCCTGGCCCGGGTGCTCGCCGCGCCCAGCCACAACCCGTCCGAGTCCGAACGGCGCGGCGAGCTCACCTCGCAGAGTCCGGTCTACTCGCTGTTCACCTCCGGGTCGACCGGCACTCCAAAGGGTGTGTCGATGTGCGCGGGGGCGGTGTCCCGGGTCTTGCGATGGCAGGCGCAGGCCATGCCCGCGGTGCCGGGTCGGCGGGTGGCCCAGTTCACGTCCCTCACCTTCGACGTGTCGGTCCAGGAAATCCTCGGCACCCTGCTGTCCGGACAGTGTCTGTCGATCGTGGACGAGGAGACCCGGCGCGACCCGTTCGCGTTCGCCCGGTGGCTGGAGCACGAGCGCATCAACGTGCTCTTCGCCCCGAACCTTGTCATCGAGTCGGTGCTCGCGGCGGCGAGCCAGCAGGGCCTTTCGCTGCCGGAGCTCACCGACATCGCGCAGGCCGGGGAACAGCTGGTGATCAGCGAGGAGTTCGCCCGGTTCTTCCAGCGCGACCCGCGCCGGCGGCTGCACAACCACTACGGCCCGACCGAGACCGGCGTGGTGATGTCGTACCCCCTGCCCGAGGACACCACCGCCTGGCCGGTGCACCCGCCGATCGGCCACGCCATCGGCGGATCGCGGGTGTACGTGCTGGACGCCGCACTGCGCGCCGTTCCGCAGGGCGCCCGGGGCGAGCTGTACCTGGCCGGCGACTGCCTGGCCCGCGGCTACCTCAACCGCGGCGGCCTGACCGCGGACCGCTTCCTGCCCGACCCGTTCGGGCCGGCCGGCTCGCGCATGTACCGCTCCGGAGACGTCGTGCGGTGGAACAACGTCGGACAGCTGGAGTTCCTCGGTCGGGCCGACCACCAGGTCAAGATCCGCGGCTACCGGATCGAGCTGGAGGAGATCGAGGCCGGCCTCATCCGCCACCCGCAGGTGCGCGAGGCCGCCGTCGTGGTCCGCGACGACATCGACGGTGACCGCAGACTCGTGGCGTACCTCGTGGCGTCGGGCCCGACCGCGCCGACCGCGTCCCAGCTGCGCACCTACCTCGGCGACATCGTTCCGTCGTACATGGTGCCGGCGCACTACGTCACGATCGGGGCCATGCCGCTGACCCGCAACGGCAAGCTCGATCGGGCCGCGCTGCCGGCACCGGAGCTGCACCGCGCCATGGACGAGGCGTACGTCGCGCCGCGCACCCCCGAGGAAGAACTGATCAGCGACGTGTGGGCCCAGGTGCTGGGCCTGGCCCGGGTCGGCGTCCATGACAACTTCTTCGAACTCGGTGGCCACTCGCTGCTCGCGACCCGGGTGACCGCCCGGCTGCGCCAGGCGGCCGGCCGCGCTCTTCCACTGTGGACGATATTCCAGTCGCCGACGGTCGCGACGCTGGCCGAGCATCTGGCGCAGGCACCGGCCGGAGAGCCGGCCGACGGTGTCACCGAGGAGCCGGTGGTCGCCCAACCGCGGCCGGCGCACGGGCCGGCGGTGTTCCCGGCCGCGTACTCCCAGCAACGACTGTGGTTTCTGGAGCAGATCGCGCCGCAGACCGCCGCGTACCACATCCCCGCGGTGGAGCGCCTGCGCGGGCCGCTCGACGTGTCGGCGCTACGCCGGGCATTCGAGGAACTGGTGCGCCGGCACGAATCGCTGCGCACCGGCTTCGACGACTCCGGCGGCGAGCTGACGCAGATCGTCGCGCCGGCGGAGCCCTTCGACCTCCCGGTCGACGAGGTGCCGGGCACGCCGCAGGAGCCGGCCGTCCCGGCGATGATCGATACCGAGACGCGTCGCCCGTTCGACCTGCGCACCGGTCCGCTGCTGCGCGCGCGCCTGCTGCGCCTCGCGCCGCAGGATCACGTGCTTGTGATGACGGTGCACCACATCGCCTTCGACGGCTGGTCGACGTCGATCCTGTTCAGCGAGCTCGCCGCGCTCTACGACGGGTTCCTGCACGGCCGTGCCGCCGGTCTGCCCGAGCTCGCGATCCAGTTCGCCGACTACGCCGCCTGGCAGCGCAGCCGGCATCAGGGCGGCGGGTATGAGCGCCAGCTCGACTACTGGAAGAACCGGCTCGCCGGCGCGCCGCCGACCATCGCCCTGCCCACCGACCGGACCCGAGCCGGGGAGCGATCCATGCGCGGCGCGGTCGAGCAGCACCGGTTGCCCGCTGGGACGTGGAGCGCCGTGGAGCGGGTCGCCACGGCTGCCGGCGCGACACCGTTCATGGTGCTGCTGGCCACCTTCCAGGCGCTCTTGGCGCGCTACAGCGGGCAGACCGACATCTGCGTCGGCTCGCCGGTGGCCGGTCGCGTCCGGCCCGAGCTCGAGCCGATCATCGGCTTCTTCGTCAACACGCTGGTGTTGCGGGGCGACCTCGACGGTGATCCGACCTTCGCCGAGCTGCTCGCCCGCACCCGGGTGCGCGCGCTGGAGGCATTCGAGGCTCAGGACGTGCCGTTCGAGCACCTGGTCGAGGTGCTGCGGCCGGACCGCGACCCGGCCATGACACCGCTGTTCCAGGTCCTGCTGGCGGTGCACAACGCCCCCGGTGGCCAGTTCGCGTTGCACGGGCTCACCGCCGAGGCGTCCGAGGTGACCGTTGTCAACGCCAAGTTCGACCTCTCGCTGCACATCTGGCCGGACGATGACGCCGCGGTCGTGCTGCTCGAGTACAGCACCGACGTCTTCGAACGCGCCACGGTCCAGCGGCTCGCCCACCACTTCGGCACGCTCCTCGACGACGCGCTCGCCGATCCGGGGCGGCGCCTGTCCGTACTCAGCCTGGCCCGAGACGACGACGAGCTGCCCTGCCCGCCGGCGCGGGTCGTGCACCGGGTGCCGCAAGTCCTGCCGGACCTGGTCGACGCCCATGCCCGCCGCCGGCCCGACGCCGTCGCCGTGCGTGCCGGTGACCGGCAGCTTGGCTACGGCGAGCTCGTGGCACGAGCGAACCAGCTGGCCTGGCGCCTGATCGAGGCCGGAGCCGGGGTGGAGACGCCGGTCGCGATCTGCCTGGACCGCGGCATCGAGCAGATCGTGGCGATCCTGGCCACGCTGAAGGCCGGGGCCGCATACCTGCCGCTGGACCCCGACGCCCCACCGGAGCGGCTGCGGCTGATCGTGGCCGATGCCGGTGCGGCCATCGCGGTGACGACGACGGCGCTGGCCGGGCGGGTCGCGGGCACCACCGGCATCGTGGACATCACCGCCGAGGCCGCGGAGATCGAGGCATGCCCCCGTCATGCCCCACCCGGCCGGGCGGCCCCGGACAACCTCGCGTACGTGATCTACACGTCGGGTTCGTCGGGGCGGCCCAAAGGTGTGGCGGTCAGCCACCGCCACGTCGTGCGGCTGCTGCAGGCGAGCGCGGCCGACTTCGACTTCGGGCCCGGCGACGTGTGGACGATGTTTCACTCCTACGCCTTCGACTTCTCGGTCTGGGAGTTCTGGGGAGCGCTCGCGTTCGGCGGCACCCTGGTCGTGGTCGAATCGGCCGTCGCCCGGGCACCGCACGAGTTCGCCGAGCTGCTGGCACGTGAGAAGGTCACCGTCGTCAACCAGACGCCGTCGGCACTGCGGGAGCTGCGCGCCGCCGCGCTGGAGCTCGCCGACCGGCTCGCGGTGCGCCTGGTCGTGCTGGGCGGTGAGGCGCTCGCACCGGTCCAGCTGCGCGAGTGGTTCGACCACTTCGGCCGGCGCGGTCCCCGGTTCGTCAACATGTACGGCATCACCGAGACGACCGTGCACACCACGATCCGACCGCTCACCCCGGCCGATGTGACCGCGCACCGCAGCCCGATCGGCCGGCCGCTCGACGACGTCAGCGTCCATGTGCTCGACGCGGCGATGCGACCCGTCCCTGCCGGTGTGCCGGGCGAGCTCTATGTCGGTGGCGGAGGCGTCGCCCGCGGATATCACGGCGCGCCCGGGCTGACGGCGCAGCGGTTCGTCCCGGACCCGTTCGCCGCCGACGGCTCGCGCCTGTACCGCAGCGGCGACCGGTGCCGCTGGACACCCGCCGGAGAGCTCGAGTATCTGGGTCGCGCCGACGATCAGCTGAAGATTCGCGGCTTCCGGATCGAGCCGGGCGAGATCGAGACGGTCCTGGCCGACCATCCCGCGGTGCGGGCGAGCGTGGTGCTGTCGCGCGACTTCGGCGACGGCGACCAGCGGCTGGTCGCCTACGTGCAGACCGATGACGCTGACGCGATCTCGTCCCTGCGGGCTCACGCGGCCGGCCGGCTGCCGTCGTACATGGTCCCCGCCGCGTTCGTCGCGGTGCGGACCTGGCCGCTGACGGTCAACGGCAAGCTCGACCGGGACCGGCTGCCCGAGCCGGACGGCGCCCGGCCGCAGGTGGCTGCGGCCTACGTGGCACCCCTGCCGGGCCTGGAGAGCTCGATCGCCGAGATCTTCGGCCGCGTACTGCGGATCGACCGGGTCGGGCGCCACGACAACTTCTTCGACCTCGGCGGCCACTCGTTCCTGGCGCTGCAGGCGATGCGCCGCCTGGAGCAGGAGGCGGGCGTCGCCGTCGGAGCCTGGTCGATCTTCCGGACGCCGACCGTGGCCGGGCTCGCGAAACTGGTCGGCGAGACCGAACAGGCACGAGGTGTGCTCGTCCCGCTGCGGGCGAGCCGGGGCGGGCGAGTCCTCGTACTCGTACATCCGGTCGGCGGCAACGTGCTGTGCTACGCCGGGCTCATCGAGCGCATCGACCACAGCCACGGCGTCGACGGGCTGGTGGCGCCCGGCCTGGACGGTCGCGCCGCGCCCCTGACCGAGCTGGCGGCGATGGCGAGCCGGTACGTCGACGCGGTCCTCGCCGCCTACCCCGACCCCGGCGGTATCGTCCTGGGCGGCTGGTCGATGGGCGGGCTGGTCGCCTTCGAAATGGCCCGGGTCATCCGCGACCGCACCGGCGTGCGGGTGCCGATGGTCGCGTTCGACAGCTACGCACCGCACTGGCAACGCGGCGGAGCGCTCGACGACGCGTCGCTGGTCGCGGACTTCGCCGCCGACTGGGGCCGGGCCCGCGGCGTCGACCTCGCGGTCGACGCGAGCGAGCTCGCCGCGCTGTCGCCGAGGCGGCGGCTCGACCTGGTGTGGTCGCGGGCGGTGGCCGCGTCGCTGGTCAGCGCCGAGGACGACCCGGAGACGCTCGCGGCGCTGGTCGACGTCTTCACCGCCCACGTGCGCGCGATCAACGGTTACCGGCCGCCGCGCGACTACGACGGCGACATCACGCTCGTCTGGGCAACCGAGGACCAGCCCGACGGCGCCGATCCCACCCGGGGCTGGACCGAGTGGACCAGCGGGACGGTGCGCACGCATCCCGCCCGGACCGATCACTACGGACTGCTTCGCGAGCCTGGCGTCGACGGACTTGCCGCCGTCACCGCGACGCTGCTGGCGGCCCGCCATGGGTGAGCACCCGTCCACGTCGACGGACCGCGCGCCGCTGGCCGGGCGGGTGGCCCTGGTGACCGGGGCCGCGACGGGTATCGGCGCCGCGAGCGCGCTCGCCCTCGCCCGGGCCGGAGCCGCGGTCGCGGTGAACCACCTCGGCCGGCCGGAAGAGGCCGCCCGGGTGGTGGCGCTGGCGCGGGAGTACGGCGCCCAGGCCGTCGAGGTCGAGGCGGACGTGCGCGACGCGACCGCCGTCGCCGGCATGGCCGAGGAGGTACTGCGCACGCTCGGCCCGATCGACATCCTGATCAACAACGCCGGGGTCATCTCCCGCGCGCCCTGTACCGAGCTGGCCGAGGACGAGTGGGACCGGGTGGTCGACACCAACCTCAAGGGCGTCTACCTGTGCTGCAAGTACGTGGTGCCGCAGATGGTGTCCCGCTCATGGGGGCGGATCGTCAACATCTCCTCGGAGCTCGCGTTCACCGGCGAGGCGCGACTGATCCACTACTGCGCGGCCAAGGGCGGCGTGCTCGCGATGACCCGCGCACTGGCGCGGGAGCTGATCGGCGATGGCATCACCGTCAACGCGGTAGCGCCCGGGATGACCGAGACGCCGATGCTGATGGCCAATCCGGTGACGTACAACGACGAGACCCGCGGGCGGATCCCGGCCGGCCGCTGGGGGTCGGCGGCCGAGATCGCTCAGACCGTGCTGTTCCTCGTCTCCGCCGCGGGGGACTACTACGTGGGCGCGACGCTCAGCCCCAACGGCGGCGTGGTCATGTGACGCGCGTGAACGATTGCGAGGAGTGACATGCGCATGCAACCAGCGCTGCTGGAGGAGTGGCTACGGGAGCGCTACTTCGCCGCCGGCGCCGATCTGAGCAGCAGCGGAGTCCAGCCTTGGACCTACGGCGAGCTGCGCGAGCTGATCGGGCTCGACTCCGGCGCGCTGGACGCGCTCGTCTTCGCCGACAGCGAGTCGTTCGGGGCTCGCCCGCTGCGCGCCGCGATCGCCGAGCGCTGGGCCGGCGGTGACGCCGATCGGGTGTTCGTGACCCACGGCTCCAGCGAGGGGATCTTCCTCGTCATGCACGCGCTGCTGGAGCCGGGTGACGAGGTCGTCGCGGTCGAACCGGCGTATCACGCGCTCGTCGACGTCGCCGCCGCTGCCGGCGCTCGGCTGCGCCGGTGGGTGCTGCGGCCCGAGGACGGCTTCGCCCCCGACCTGGATCGGCTCGCCCAGCTGATCACACCGGCAACCCGCATGGTGATCGTCAACTTCCCGCACAACCCGACCGGAGTGAGCCTCGACGAGGCCGGACTGGCGCGCCTCGTCGACCTGGTGGCGGCCAACGGCAGTTACCTCGTCTGGGACGGCGCGTTCGCCGAACTGACCTACGACGCGCCGCCGCTGCCCGATCCGGCCGGCTGGTACGAGCGGGCGGTGTCGTTCGGGACGCTGTCCAAGGCGCACGGACTGCCGGGGCTGCGGGTCGGCTGGTGCATCGCCGACCCCGCCATCTTCGCCAAGCTGTTGCCGCTGCGGGACCGGATGACGCTGGCGATCTCGCCACTGGTGGAGTTCGTCGCCACTCGCGCGGTCGCCTGCGCGGACCTGCTCGTCGCGGCGCGGCTGAGCCAGGCGGCGTACAACCGGGACACCCTGGCCGACTGGGCGAAGCAGCTCACCGGGCTCGTGGACCTGCCGATGGGCGGTGGCGGGGTCTGCGTGTTCCCGCGAATCCACGTCGAGGACGTCGACGCCTTCTGCCAGTCGCTGTTCGAGCGGGACGGGGTGCTCGTGGTTCCGGGGTCCTGCTTCGGCCACCCCGGGCACATCCGGCTCGGCTACGGCTGCGCCACCGACGACTTCGACTTCGGTCTGGTGCGCCTGGCCGACGCGCTCGGCGGTGCCCGATGACCGCGGCCATCGACCTCGCCGAGGTGGAGCGGCGGTTCCTGCGCCACGTCTGGTTCCCGGTGGCCCGCAGCGAGGACCTCACCGACACGGTGCTGCCCGGCCGGCTGCTCGGCGTCGACCTGGTCGTCTACCGCCATGAGGGAACGGCCGTGGTGGCGGCGGGCCGCTGCCCGCACCGCGGCGTCGCGATGTGGCTGGGTCGCACCGTGGCCCACGGCATCGAGTGCCCGTACCACGGATGGGTGTTCGCGCCGAAGACCGGCGAATGCGTTGCCGTGCCGTCGTTGCCCGAGGGCGGCGCGATCGGGCACATCCAGCTCGCGACCTACCCGGTCACCGAAGCCTACGGGCATGTCTGGACCAGCCTCGCGGAGCCGTACCTGCCCCTGCCGGAGCTCACGATCGAGCCCGACGCCGGCTGGGCGTTCTCGCACGGTGTGCCGCATGACCTGCGCTGCGGGATGCGCCAGCTGACCGAGAACTTCCGCGACATCGCGCACTTTCCGTTCGTCCACTCCGGATCGATGGGGCCGAACGTCCGCCGCGTCGTCGACCCGTATCGCGTGACCCGGCAGGGCTGGAGCCTCGAGTGGGAGATGACCACCGATCTGGGCGGGACCGCACTGGACGGCGCCGCCGCGCTCGCGAACCGGATCCGGCTCATCCACGGGGTGGCGTTGCCGATGGCGGCGACCGTGCGGACCCGCTTTCCGGACGGCGGGCGCCGGTTCCTGGCCCAGTTCGCCACGCCGCTGGACGAGGACGGCGAGCGGGTGCGGCTGTTCTGGACGCTGGGCATCGACCGGATCGTGCGCGAGGTGCACGGCGTCGACATGGACCGCATGTGGGAGTACGAGCAACAGATATTCGAAGAGGACTATCCGATCGTGGAGAACCAGCTGCCGGTCGAGGCGCCGCTCGACCTGCATACGCAGCAACACACCGCCGCCGACCGGTACAGCATCGTGTATCGCAAGGCCTACGTCGAGCTGCTGCACCGCTTCCACGCCGACGCCGGTGCGCCGTGAGCGCGCGGACGGACTGGCTGGTGAGGTTGCGGCCCCCCTCGCAGCCGCTGGCGCGGATGATCTGCGTGCCGTATGCCGGGGCGGGGGCGAACGCGTTCCGGTACTGGGCTGAGCTGCTGCCCGCCTGGCTGGAGCCGTGGGCGGTGCGGCTGCCGGCGCGGGAGACCCGCCTGGCCGAACCGCCGACCTCCCGGGTGGAGCAGATCGCGGCCGCCATCGCCGCGGAGCTGCGCGACCTCGTGGTGCTGCCCTACTGCCTCTACGGCCACAGCATGGGGGCCCTCGTCTGCTTCGAGCTGGCGCGCGAGCTGCGCCGGCAGGGCGTGGCGCAGCCAGTGCACCTGTTCGTCTCCGGCCGGCGGGCGCCGCAGCTGCCCGACGACCTGCCGGGGATCTGCCACCTGCCGCGGGATGCGTTCATCGCCGCGGTCCGGGCCTTGAACGGTATCCCGGAGGGGGTGCTGGCCGAGCCGGGGCTGATGGAGTTCATCGAGCCGGCCCTGCGCGCCGACTTCGCTGTCTGCGAGGAGTACCGGTTCCAGCCGCAGCCGCCGCTGGCGTACGGCATCTCGGCGTTCGGCGGCGACGCGGATCCCACCACCAGTGCCGGCCAACTCGCGGCATGGCGGGAGCAGTGCGCGGCGGAGTTCGTCGTGCGCAGCTATCCGGGTGACCACTTCTTCGTCCACGCCGAGCATGCGCGGATCCTCGCCGCGATCTGCTCGGACCTGCGCAACGTATGCCCGAGCATCGGAGGCCGGTGAATGGCGAGCGGACGCTGGAGTCTCAACCGGATCCCTGCCGAGGCCGATCAGCTCCTCTTCGGTTTCCCGTACGCCGGCGGCGGGGCGTCACTGTACCGGCAGTGGCCGCGCACCGTTGGTGACGCCTGGTTCTGTGCCCTGCAGCCGCCGGGTCGCGAGCACCGCTTCGGCGAACCGTCGTTGCGCACGCATGCCGAGTTCACCGCGGCGCTGGTCGAGTTTCTCGGAGAGACCATCGCCGCGCAGCCGCAGCGGCCGTACGCCTTCTTCGGCCACTGCGGGGGAGTTCCGCTCGCGCTGAGCACCGTCCTGGCGTTGCAGGACGCCGGGCTGGCACTGCCCGCCCGTGTCTTCGCCTCCGGCTGGGGGGCGCCGCATCGCAGCCTCTATGGGCGGCTCAACTTCATCGACCTGCGCACCGCCGACCTGAATGCCGAGGTGCGGCAGCTGTTCACGCAGTTGGGTGTTCCGGCGCGGGAGGACTTCGTGGACATCGCGGCCGCGATCCTGCGGGTGGACCTGGAACTGCACCGCCCGCACCTGTACGACGCGAGCCGTTTCCTGCCCGTGCCCGCGAGCGTGATCGGCTGGACCGACGACGACGTCGTGCCGGCGGCGCAGGTGTGCGCCGGCTGGGAGGAGTGCGCGCAGGTGACCTATCACGTGCTCGAAGGGGAGCACTTTGCCTTCACCCGGTGCCCGCAGCCGCTGTCCGACCTGCTGGTGGCCGGCATGCGGTAGCGGGCAGCCGGCAGCGTCAGCCCCGAGCCGCTACGGCCGGGCGTGTCAGTAGCCGACCGCCGGATCGACCGCGTCCAGCGGCTGCCCGCTACGGAAGCGTCGCACCCGGTCCAGGTACAGGTCCACGAAGCGCGTGTCGGTGGCCCGCGTGTGGTCAGCACAGTGCGGCGTGAGCAGCACCCCCGGTTCGCTCCAGAGCGCGGAGTGCGGCGGCAGCGGCTCCGGGTCCGTGACGTCGAGCGCCGCGCCGCCCAGGTGACCGCGGCGCAGTGCGCTCACCAGCGCCGCGTGATCAATGATCGGTCCCCGGGCCACATTGATGACCACGCATCCGGGTGCTACCAGCGCGAACTCCCGCTCGCCGAGCATGCCGCGGGTCGCCGGCGTCAGCGGTGCCGCGACGACCAGGACCTGCAACCCGGCGAGGAAGGCCTCCCGCTCGTCCGGGCCGTACAGTTCATCCGCCCACGGGAGGGCGGGCGGAGCGGTGAGGCGACCCTGGGCACGGTAGCGCAGCACCCTGACCCGGGTTCCGAATGCCCGGATGAGCGCGGCGACGTGGCCGCCCACATCGCCGGCCCCGATCACGCCGACCGTGCGTCCGGCGAGCTCGCCCAGCGTGGGCGGCACCAGCCAGACCCGGTCGCGTTGCTGCCCGACCAGGCCCGGCAGGCCGCGCAGTACCGCCAGCAACAACGTCACCGCGTGCTCGGCCACCGCGACGCCGTGCGCGCCGCGGCCGGTGGTGAGCGTCGTGCCCGCCGCCGCGGTGAGGGCGAGGATTCGTTCGTCGACGCCGACGGAGCGCAGCTGAACCCAGCGCGGCGGTGCGGCTGAGGTCAACAGATCGACCACGGGCTGCGGGTCGTAGGTCCAGGACAGGACGACGTCTCCGGAGCCCGAGTCGGCGATGCAGGCTTCGGGCCATGCCGCGGCGATCCGGTCCCGATGCGGGCCGGGTAGGGGGCCGAGCACCCGCAGCCGAGTGCTCAGACGGCCTCCATCCGCAGGCGCACGCTGCGCGGGCGCATGTCGGTCCACGCGGCGTCGATGTGCGCGATGCACTCCGCGCGCGTGCCACGCGTTCCCTCCACCCGCCAACCCGCCGGCACGTCACGATCGGCGAACCAGATCGAGTACTGGTCCTCGTCGTTCATCACCACGAGGTAGATCCGCGAATCCTCAGCGTCAGACACGTCGTCGCCCTCCTCGGCCTTCCGTTCGAGGATGGCCAGCGTAGGCATCGTGGTATCGCCCGGGCATCAACACATGTGCCGGTCGCCACTCAACCGTGCGTCGATGTACCGCCGGTTTCGCGGGCCTAGCGTTCTCGCCGAACCCATGGGTGGCTCACACGCAGAGCTGGACGTGAGGACAGGCCATGACCGAGCACGACGATCCGCCGCCAGATGTCATGACCATCCATGGTCATGTCGCCGCTTGGGCGGCGCGGAACCCGAACGCCGTCGCCATCGACGCGGATGACAGTTCCGTGTCGTACGGACAGCTGCACGACGCGGCGGCGAGCGTAGCCGCCGGCCTTCAGGCTCGCGGGATCGGTCCGGAGTCCACGGTCGCGGTCGCCTTGCCGCGCAGTGCCGACCTCGTCGTCGCGCTGCTCGCGGTGCTGCGCGCGGGCGCGGCGTACGTGCCGCTCGATCTGGACTACCCGCAGCAGCGGCGGGACTTCATGCTGGCCAACGCCGGCGTCGCCGCGATCGTCACCAATGCGGACCTGGCTGCCCAGCTCGACGGCCGGACCCCGATTCCGGTGCTGACGCTCGACGCACTTGCCGTGGCGGACCACCCGCCGGCCGACGAGCCGTCGGGTGCGTCCGGAACCGGTCGCGAAGCCGCATACGTGATCTACACCTCCGGCTCCACCGGGACGCCCAAGGGCGTGGTCGTGGAGCATCGCGACGTCGTCGCGCTGGTCCGTGACGACCCCCGGTTGGCCATCGCCCCGGGGCAGCGCGTCGCTCAACTCGCTCCCGTCTCCTTCGACGCGTCGACCTTCGAGATCTGGGCGGCCCTGTGCCGCGGCGCCACGGTGGTGCTCTTCCCGGCCACCGCCCTGCGCTCGGTCCAGGAACTGCACCGCCGCCTCGCCCGGCACCGTCCGGACTGGTTGTTCCTGACCACCGGGTTGTTCCATCTGCTCGCCGACTTCGCGCCGCAGGCTCTGGCCCATGTCGGTACCCTGCTCACCGGCGGCGATGTGCTCTCGCCCAAGCACATCCACACCGCCGCGGTGCACGCCGGGACGGTCTACGCCGCCTACGGGCCGACCGAGACCACGGTGTTCGCCTCGCTACACCGCGCCGGCGCGGACGAGCCGGCGCAACGGGTCGCGATCGGTACCCCGCTGACCGGTGCCACCATGTACGTCCTCGACGCGACGCTGCAGCCGGTGCCCGCGGGAACGGTCGGCGATCTCTACGTCGGCGGCCACGGTGTCGCGCGCGGCTACCTGCACCGCCCCGGGCTGACCGCACAGGTCTTCCTGCCCGACCCCTTCGCCGGCGGTCCCGGCGCCCGGATGTACCGCACCGGCGACCGGGCCAGCGTGCGCGCGGACGGCGCGATCGACTTCCACGGGCGCACGGATCGTCAGGTCAAGGTCCGCGGATTCCGGATCGAGCTCGGTGAGATCGAGGCGGTCGTGGCGTCCAACCCCGCCGTCAGCGGCTGCGTCGTCGTCGCGGTCGAGTCGGACGGCAACGACAAGCGCCTCGCCGCCTACGTCGCCACGGGCGGCACCGACTCGGCCGGCGCCGTGACGGCATCGCAGTTGCGCGCCTGGGCGGCGCAGCGGCTGCCGGCGTACGCCCTACCGGCGACCTACGTCGTGCTGGCGGAGCTTCCGCTGGACCCCAACGGCAAGTTTGACCGGGCCGCGCTGCCGCAGCCGTGGAAGTCGCGCGGCAACCTGCTGGACCTGCCCGAGTTCACCGCAGCGCGCAACCACGTCGAGCGCACCATCGCGGCCGCGTGGACGCAGGCGCTGGACCTCGACGTGGTCGGGATCCACGACAACTTCTTCGCTCTTGGCGGCGACTCGCTGCGCAGCGTCAGCATTCTCGAACAGCTGCGGGCCCAAGGGCTGGACCTCTCCGCGGGCGACTTCTTCAGCCACCCCACCGTCGCCGAGCTGGCGGAGCACCTGCGGCAGGCCTCGCCCGAGCCCCAGCCGGTGCCGGTCGGCGGTTGACCATGAGGATCACACCGAGGCCTCCGGAGACGGTCGCGCCGGCCGACATCGACCTGTTCGACCCGGAGCGATTTCGTTCCGGCGACCAGCACGGCGCCTGGCGAACGCTGCGCGAAACCGCGCCGGTCTGGTGGCACGAGCGGGCGGGGCAGTCCGGATTCTGGTGCGTGACCCGCTATGCCGAATGCGAACGGGTGCTCAAGGACTATCGGAACTTCAGCTCTGAGCACGGCACCATCCTCGCCTCCGTCGGCGCGCCCGACCCCGCCGGCGGCGCGACGATTTCGCTGATGGACCCGCCTCGGCATACCGCGCTGCGTACCCAGGCGATGCGCTCGTTCAGCCATACGGTCGTGCGCAACCGGACGCCGCGGGTCACCGCGCGCGTCGCGGCGCTGGTCGACCGGCTCGGCGAGGGCGAGCAGGACCTGGCCGAGCTTGCCCGCAGCCTGCCGATGGCCGTCACCGGCGAGCTGATGGGCATCGAGGAGCAGTACTGGGACCGGCTCGCCCACTGGAGTGCCGTCGGGCTGACCCCCGAAGACCCGGCGTTCGCGGTCGGCGCCAGCACCGCGGCCACCCTGAGCACCTCGCACCACGAGATCTTCGCCTGCTTCATGGAGATCATCGCGCACAAGCGGGCCAACCCGGGTGACGACCTCATCAGCGCGTTGATCGCGCTGGCGCCGGGCGGCCGGCCGATGGACGACGGCACGCTGCTGCTCAACTGCTACAGCTTCATGGCAGGCGCGAACTCGACCACGCCGCACGTCATCAACCACACCGTGCTCGCCCTGGCCGAGCGGCCCGACCTGTGGCGGAGCGTCGCGGCCGACGAGACGCTCGTGCCCGCCCTGGTCGAGGAGGGCGCCCGGTGGACCTCGACGCCGTACCACCTGGTGCGGCGAGCGGTCAACGACGTCGTCCTCGCCGGCGTCCCGATCGCCGCCGGTGACTGGGTGTGCGCCTGGCTGCCGTCCGCCAACCGGGACGAGAGCGTCTTCGCCGACCCGTACGAGTTCTCGTTGCGGACACTGCCGAGCCCGCATCTCGGATTCGGCGCCGGCCCGCACTACTGCATCGGCGCGCCCCTGTCACGGATGGCGCTGGGCGTCTTCTTCCGGGAACTGGTGCGCCGGTTCGACGGCGTGGACATCACCGCGCCGCCGCAGCACCTCTATTCCAATTGGATCAACGGCTTCAGCTCGGTTCCGGTGAGGGCGCGGCGCCGCCCGGCCGTGGCATCGTCGATGCCCGCAGCGAGGGAGGGTGCTTGTGCGCATGGCACATCCTGAGGCAGATCTCCTGCCGGAACTGCAGGAGATAGATCTCTACGATCCTGAGCGCTACCGGACCTCGTCGCAACACCCGGCCTGGGCCCGGTTGCGCGAGCAGGCACCGATGTGGGCCCAGCACACCCCGGACGGCGACCGGTTCTGGTCCGCCACCAGGCATCGCGACGTGGCCGCGATTCTCATGGACGACAAGCGGTTCAGCTCCGAGTACGGCACGATCCTCGCCGTCGCCAAGGGCGACATCGCGGGCGGTCGCACCATCAACCTGATGGACCAGCCGCACCACGCGCGGGTCCGGCTGCCGGTGATGCGGACCATGTCGACCAGGGTGTCGCGCGAGCGCAAGGAGCGCGTGCGGGAGCATGTGCGGCGGGCCGTCGGCGACGCCTTCAGCTCGGGCGAGGTGGTCGACGTCGCCGCCTTCGCCATCCACCTGCCACTGGCCGCGATCGGTGACGTCATCGGCATTCCGCGGGAGCTGTGGCCGCAGGTTCCGCGGCTGGCGATGGCGGGCGTCGCACCCGGCGACCCGACCTACTCGGCCGGCGGGGAGAGTCACACCCTCAACAACGCCCATCTTGAGCTCTTCTCGATGTTCAGCGAACTCATCCAGGAGCGCCGCCGCAACCGCCGCGACGATGTCATCTCGGCGCTGCTCGACATCGACTTCGGTGGTCGTCCGCTGAGCGACCATGAGCTGCTGCTGAACTGCTACAGCTTCGCCATGGGAGCGATCACCACCACACCTCAGGTCGCCTCGCACCTGATCCTCGAGCTGTGCCGGCAACCGCACATCTGGCGACGGCTGCGGGCGGACCCGGGTCTCGTGCCGAGCGCCGTCGAGGAGGCACTGCGGTGGGCGTCGCCGACGAACCACCTCATGCGCCGGGTGCTCGCCCCGGTGCGGGTCGCCGGTGTCCAACTCGAACCGGGAGAGCTGGTCTGCACCTGGGTCGCCTCGGCCAACCGGGACAGCGCCGTGTTCGACGACCCCGACACGTTCGATCCCGGCCGTACACCCAATCCGCACCTGGCTTTCGGCGTGGGGGCGCACCGGTGCATCGGTGGCCCGCCGGCGCAGGTCGTGCTGGCGGTCCTGCTCGAGGAGATGCTCGACGCGGTGCAGGAGATGAGCCTCGCCGGCGAGGTCACCCACATGCGGTCGAACTTTATCAACGGCATCACGCGGCTTCCGGTGCTGTTCCGTCCCCGTCCCGGCGGCGGTGCCGCCGTCGGTGCCGCGTCGATGGCCAGCTCGAGGTAGCGATGCTTGAGATCAACCTGACCGCCGACGAGGTCGCCGCCTGCCGGTCGGTCGTGGATGCGCTGGTGGCGGAGCAGCAGTCGATCGAGGACGAGGCACTGCTCGCCCGGGCGAGCGTGTTCGCTCAGGAACTGCCGCGGCGGCTGCGCGCCGAGCTGAGCCGGTTCCGGCTCAACGAGACCAACGCCGCGGTCCTCATCAGCGGTTACCCGGTGGACGACGAGCGGATCGGGGACACGCCGCGGCATTGGGGGGAACAGAGCACCGGCACCTGCACCATAGCGGAGGACGGGTTCTTCCTGCTCTGTGCCTGCCTGCTCGGGGAGCCGTTCGGCTGGGCGACGCAACAGAACAGCCGGATCATGCATGACATCCTGCCGATCCGGGGCCACGAGAACCTGCAGCTCAACTCCGCGAGCACGGCGAAGATCTGGTGGCACGTCGAGGATGCGTTCCACCCCTACCGGGCCGAGTACGTCGGCATGATGTGTCTGCGAAACCTCGACCAGGTTGCCACCACCTACGCTCCCGTCGACGCGGTGCGGCTGCCCCGCGATGTGCTGGAGGTGCTGTTCCAGCCCCGATTCCAGATCCGTCCCGACGAGTCGCACCGCATCGACTCCGAACGGGTGGAGCAGCTGGCCGAACCGCAGCGGCGAAGCTACGAACGCATCCGCCAGCTGCACCAGCGGCCGGCCCGCATCGCCGTGCTGTTCGGCGACCCGGCCGCGCCATACCTGCGACTGGATCCGTACTTCATGGACCCGGCGGCGGACGACCCACAGGCGCGGGAAGCCCTCGCGGTGCTGTCCGAGCAGCTCGACCTGGCCCTGACCGAGATCAGCCTCGCCGCCGGCCAGGTCCTGTTCGTGGACAACTACCGCGCCGTACACGGTCGCAACCCGTTCCGGCCGCGCTACGACGGCCGCGACCGGTGGCTCAAGCGGCTCAACGTGACCCGGGACCTGCGCAAATCCCGGGACGCGCGGGAGCGCGCCGACTCGCGAGTGCTGTTCTAGACGGGAGCCCGACATGGATTCGGCGGAGCTTGCGGATGCCGAGCTCGCGGCAAGGATCGCCGCGTTGCCACCGCACAAGCGCGTCCTCTTCGAACAGCTGTTGGCGCAGCGGCAGGGGCCGAGCGCGCATGAGCTGTCGGTCACGCAGCAAGGGCTGTTCTTTCTCGACGCGATCACCCCGGGCAGCGCGCTCTACACCATCGCGTGGCGCTGCCGGCTGACCGGTGTGCTCGACCGGGACCGGTTCGTCCGTGCGGTGCGGGCGGTCGTGGCCCGCCACGGCGCGTTGCGCACCCGCTTCGACGTCGGCGACGGCGGGCCGGTCCAGGTGGTCGAGCCGGCGGCGGCGATCGAGGTGCCGGTGGAGGATCTCACCGACTGCCCGCAGCCGCAGCGCGAGGAGCGGCTGCACACCCGGCTCACCGAGTTGGCCTCGGTCGGGTTCGACCTGCGTCGCGGGCCGCTGCTGCGCACCGTGCTGTTCCGCCTCGACCACGACCGGCATGTGCTGGCGCTGCTGGCGCACCACATCATCTTCGACTACGTCTCGACCGAGATCTTCCTCGCCGAGCTCATGCGTGCCTACGACGGCGAAGACCTCGGCTCGCTGCAGCTGCAGTACACCGACTTCGCCCGGTGGCAGCGCGAGTACCTGCGGGGCGAACGGCTCGAGGAGCACCGCGACCACTGGGTTCGCCGGCTCGCCGGTGCCGACGGCCTGCTCGACCTGCCGGCCGACCGGCCGCGCCCGGCGGTCCAGTCCTACCGCGGCGCGTGGTACTCGTTCTCCATTCCAGGCACGACCATGGACGCGTTGCGCGACCTCGCGCGCCGCGAACGGGTCACCCCGTTCATGGTGTATCTGGCGGCGTTCCAGGTGCTGATGCACCGCTGCAGCGGGGCGGGCCGGGTCAACGTGGGCCTCGCCGTCGACACCCGCAACCGGGCCGCGCTGCGACCCGTCATCGGCTACTTCATCAACGCGGTCGTGGCCAGCACCGAGATCGCGCCGGAGTCGTCCTTCGTGGACCTCCTCGATCGGATCCGGCGGGTGTGTCTGGACGTCTACGCGCACCAGGACCTGCCGTTCGACCAGGTCGTCGAGGTTGTCGGCCCGGCACGCAGCCTCAGCTACAACCCGCTGTTTCAGGTGACCTGCGCACTCGACGAGGAGCCGCCGCGCGGGGTGACGGCGGACGGGCTCACCCTCGCCGCGGTCGAGGGCATGCACACCGGGTTGGCGAAGTTCGACCTCTCCTTCGCCGCGATCATGCACTCGACCCACACACAGGTCAACGTCGACTACAACACGGACCTGTTCGACGAAGCGACGGTGGCCCGGCTGGGGCGTTGTTTCGTCACGCTGCTCAACGCCATCGCGCACCACCCGCGGACCGCGATCTCGGCGTTGCCGTTGCTCGACGACGCCGAGCGGCGGGTGCTGACCCGCGAGTGGCCGGTCGGCTCGGCGCTGCCGGCCGTCCCGGCCGTGTCATCACTGGCCGGCGCGCCGGCCCGGGACGAGGGGGCCGGCCGGCTCGCGGTGCTGCGGGCGATCGACCGGTGGGCCAGCCTGCGCCCCGACGCGATCGCGGTGGTCGCCGCCGGCCGGGAGCTGAGTTACGCGGTCCTGCGACACGAGGTCGAGCGGATGGCGGCGGCCCTGGGCGAGCAGGGGATCGGGCCACGGCATGTCGTCGGCGTGCCGGCGTTCGGCGACGCCGGTCTGGTCGTCGCGGTGCTCGCCGTCCTGTCCCGCGGGGCCGCGGTCATGGCCGCCCAGATGTCCGCGGTCGAGTCACTGGCACCCGCGTCGCGGGACGCCGTGGCCGGCCTGCCCTTCGCCGACGGTGCGACGCTCGCGTACCTGCCGGTCGTCGCCGGCCACGGTCCGCTGGCGGTCACCTTCGCGGCGTTGGACGCCGCGATCGCCGCGGCGGCGCAAGAGCTTGGCCTGACCGGCGCCGACCGGGTGGCGGTGCTCAACCCGCTCGGGCACCCGGACGCGCTCTGGGAGCTCGGCGCGGCCCTGCTGGCCGGCGCCACGGTGCAGCTGCCGGACAGCGACGGCTCGACACCGGCGGCGGCACCGACGGTCGCGGTGCTGGCGCGGGGAGAACCGGCCCCGGCCGGGCTCCGGACGGCGGTGACGACGGCCGAAGTCTCGGTCGCCGCCGGGTCCGGCGTGTGCTGGGCCTACGCCCCGCCGGGGGTGTCCGGGCCGGTCGCGTGGACGTCCCGGCCGCTGGATGCATGCGGCGAGCGCTCGATCGGGCGACCCGGACCCGGGGCTCGGCTGTACGTCCTGGACGCCAACCTGCAGCCGCAGCCGATCGGGGTACGCGGCGAACTTTACATCGGCGGCGACCAGGTGGCGCTGGGCTACCCGGACGACGCCGCGCGGACGGCGCGGGCGTTCGTGCCCGACCCCTTCCACAGCGGCGGCCGGCTGTTGCGCACCGGACAGTGGGCCCGCTGGCGGCCCGACGGCACCATCTCGCTGCTTGGGCGGGTGGCCGAACCGTGGCAGGACGAGCACGGCCGGCACGTGCCGACCCGCCGGGTCGCCATGGCGCTGGCCCGCCACCCGGCCGTGGCCGACGCGGCGGTGCTGATCCAGCGCCGCCGGCGCGCGCCGGCGGCGCTCACCGCCTACGTGGTGGCGGCCGAGGGCAGCCAGGCCCCGGGTCTGCGTGAGGTCCAGCGCTTCCTCGGCGGGATGGTTCCCGACTACATGCTTCCCCGTGCCGTCGTGGCGCTGCCCCGGCTGCCGCTCGACGCGAGCGGCGGCGTCGATGCTGACGCGCTCGCGGTGCTCGAACCCGCGGGCGGCGTGGCGAGCACGACCGCGCCGCCACGCACGGCGGTCCAACGGTTGCTCACCGCGGCGTTCGCCCAGCACCTGGCCGTCGACGAGGTCGGCGTCGACGACGACTTCTTCGACCTCGGCGGCCATTCACTGCTCGCCATCCAGTTGCTGTCCTATGTCGGCGAGCTGTTCGGGATGGCGCTGGAGACCTCGCTGCTGTTCCGCGCGGCCACACCAGGCGTCCTCGCCGCCGAACTCGCGCATCGGCTCGGCGGTGAGGAGCAGGCTGAGCAGCTCGCGCAGTCCGTGGAGGCCGTCTTGTCCATGTCGGACGTCGAGGTCCAGCAACGGCTCGCGGCACCGAGCGAGGAGGCGACGCCGGCATGAGGAGCAGGTATCGGCTGATGGTCCCGGGGCCGACGGCCGCGCCGCCGCAGGTGCTCGCCGCCGGGGCGCTGCCGGTTTTCGACGAACGCATCCCGCGCTTCGCCGAGCTGTACGACCGGGTGCTGCACGGACTCCGGCGTGTCTACCTGACCGAGGGCGACGTGCTGGTCTTCACCTCGAGCATGACCGGTGCGTTCGAAAGCGTGGTCCAGAACGTCCTCTCGCCGGGCGATCGGGTGCTGATAGCGAACAACGGCTATTTCGCGCAGCGCTGGGTGGACATGTGCCGGGCCTTCCGGCTGGATGTCGTCGAGCTGACGCACCGGTGGGGGGAGGCGGTCGACAACGAGCGGGTAGCCGACGCCATCGCCCGCGACCCCGCCATCATGGCCGCGGTCTGCGTGCACTGTGAGACCTCGACCGGCGCGCTCAGCGACGTGCGGGAGTTCGGCGCGGCGACCAGGACCGTCGTGTCCATCGTGGATGCGGCGTCCAGTCTCGGGGCGGACGAGCTGCGCACCGGGGACTGGGGCCTCGACGTGGTCATCGGCGGGGGACAGAAGGCGCTGATGACGCCCGCCGGGCTGAGCTTCGTCGCGGTGAGCGAGCGGGCCTGGCACGCGCACGAGCGGGCCACCAGCGCGCGGTTCTACTTCGACTGGGCGGCCACCCGCGAGGCGATCGTCGAGCGCCACGCCACCCCGTTCACCCCGCCGGTGAGCCTGGTCGTACAGCTTGACCAGGCGCTCACCGCGATCCTGGACGAAGGTCTCGAAGCGGTCTGGCGCCGGCATTCGGTGCTCTCCGCCGCGACCCGGGCCGCCGTCGGTGCGCTCGGCCTCGAGCACACGGTGGCCGCCGCACACGCCAGCGGGGCGGTCACCGGCGCACGCCTGCCGGCGCTGCTGGACGCCCGGCTCCTCGTGGCCCACCTGCTCGAACGGTACGGCGTGCAGATCACGGCGGGCGTCGGCGCCGACGCCGCCCGAACCGTCCGGATCGGACATTGCGGATATGTGGACGGTGGCGACGTCGTCAGTGCGGTCGCCGCACTGGAACAGGCGCTGGTCGATCTCGGGCACCGGGCGACGCTCGGCACGGGCGTGGCCGCGGCACAGCGCGTACTGGCCGGACAGGAGATCCTCCGATGACCGCGACGGCGACGACGATGGGCGACCTCGCCGGGCCGGCGCGCGACTTCGGCCGCGGCGAGGTGGTCCACGACGTCATCGCGGATCGGGTGCGGCGCACCCCGTGGGCGGTGGTGGCCGAGCATGACGGCGCCGTGCTGACCTACGGGCAGCTGGACGAGCTCTCCGCGGCGCTGGCAGCGCGGCTGCGCGGGCTAGGGGTAGCGCTGGAGGGGCGGGTCGCGGTGATCGCGCCGCCGTCGCGCGAGATCCTCGTGGCCGCCGTCGGCGTGATGCGCGCCGGCGCGGCGTGGGTGCCGATCGACCCCGACTACCCGCCGGAACGGATCGCGCTGCTGTTAGCCGACTGCACGCCGGATGCCATCGTCTGCACCGCGGGGGTCGCCGATCGGGTGCCCGGATCCGCGCCGCCCGTCGTGATCGTCGATGCGGACGCCGAGCCCGGCGTGACCGCCGAGGTCACCGCGGCCATCGACCCGGCGGCGCCGCCCGTCGATCCGGCGAACGCGGCATGCGTGATCTACACCTCCGGCTCCACCTCCTCGCCGAAGGGGGTGGTGATCACGCATCGCGGGCTGGTCAACCTGGCGTTGCTGGCCGCTGAGCGCTTCGCCCTGCGGCCGGGACACCGCTTCCTCCAACTGGCCTCGGTCAGCTTCTCCGCGTTTCTGGAAGAGGTGTTCCCGTCCGTACTGACCGGAGCGACCGTCGTGTTCGCCGGCTACCGCAAGGCGATGCAGTCGATCCCGGGGTTCCTCCAGATCGTGCGTGACAGCGGGGCGAGCGCCTTCGGCATCACCACCGCCTACTGGCAGGAACTGGTCGAGCAGCTCGACGAGTCGCAGCAGCGCCTGCCGGCGACGGTGCGGATGGTGCTCATGGGCGGCGAGGCCGTGCGGGCGGACGCGGTGGCCCGCTGGCCGCGGCTCGGGGTGGCGCTCGTGCACGTGTACGGACCGACGGAGGCGACCGCCACCGCGACCTACTTCCACAGCGGCGAGCACGACCAGCGGCTGTTGCGGACCGGGCGGCTGCCGATCGGCAGCCCGGTGGCGAACATGACGGTACGGCTGCTGGACGATCGGTTGCTACCGGTCACGGGCGGCGAGCCGGGCGAGGTCTACATCGCCGGCATCGGGCTCGCCCGTGGTTACCACGCGGCCCCCGGCGCCACCGCGTCCCGATTCGTGCCCGACCCGTACGGGCCGCCGGGCACCCGGATGTATCGCACGGGCGACCTGGCGGCCCGCCGCGACGACGGCAACCTCGAGTTTCTCGGGCGCATCGGCACCGGGAGCGCCGCGGAGGTGAAGCTCCGCGGGGTGCGGTTCCAGCCCGCCGAGGTCGAAGCGGTGCTCGAGTCGCACCCCGGTGTACGCCGCGCCGTGGCCCAGGTGCGGCAGGTCGGCGCGCTCCGCCAGGCGCTCGTCGCCTATCTCGTCGCGCAGTCGGAGCAGGTCCCGAGCGTGTCCGCCCTGCGCGAGCATGCCGCCGCCCGGCTGCCGGCCGCGCTGGTACCGGCCCGCTTCGTCGTTGTTGACCGGATCCCGTTGTCGGCCAACGGGAAGACCGACTACGCGGCGCTGCCCGAGCCCGACCTGAGCCGGCCGGCGCTCGACACCCCGTGGGTCGAGCCGCGGAACCAGACGCAGCGGCGGGTGGCCGAGGTGTGGTCGCAGGTGCTCGGGGTGGCGAGCCCTGGCGCGCACGACAGCTTTGTCGAGCTGGGCGGCGACTCGCTGGCCGCCACGCGGGTGCTCGCCCGGCTCGGCGACATCTTCGGGATCCGGCTGCGGGTCGGCGACACGCTGCGGGCGGGCAGCGTGCAAGCGCTGGCCCGGCTCATCGACGAGCAGCGCGCGGCCGGGAGCGAGGCGCACGACGACCTGCCCCAGGCACGCCGGCGCGCGCAGCTCGTGGCCAACGCGCTGCGCGACCGCGCGGCGCCGCCCGGGGCGAACCTGCTGTCCGTGAGCCAGCAGGGGCTATGGGTGCTGCACGGGCTCAGCCCGGACAACCCGCGCTACAACGTCGCGATCCGGCTCCGGCTGAGCGGGGCCGTGGATGTCACCCGGCTCGCCGATGCGGTCGCGCGGGCCGGTGCCCGCCACCGGACGCTGGGCAGCGTCTTCACCACGGTGGACGGATATGCGCTGCAGGTGCTCCCATCGGCCGGCGCCGGCGCGGTGACCCTGCGCCCGGTGGACCTGCGCGGTCTCGATCCCGCGACCCAGGTGGCACAGGCCGACCAGTTGATCACCGAGGAAGCGGCCGCGCCGTTCGACCTCGCCGCGGGGCCGGTCTGCCGGATGTCGCTGTACCTGCTCGGCGACGACGAGTTCGAGCTCACCATCCAGGCACATCACCTCGTCTTCGACGGATGGTCCGCGCGGGTGCTGCTCGACGACATCTTCACCGAGTACGCCGGACGCGGCGCACCGGCACCCGAGCTGAGTTACGCCGACTTCGCGGCACTGCAACGGGAACGGCTGCGCGGGGAGCACCTGGACCGGCTCGAGCGGTACTGGGCGAAGGCGCTGGCGCACGCCCCGCAGCGGCTCGAGTTGTCGCAGCGCCAACGTCCGGACACCTTCGATCGCGCGGGCGAGAGCATCCGGATGCCCCTGGACCCGCAACTGCTCGGCGCACTCACGGCGTTGGGGCACGAAGAGGACGCCACCCTGTTCATGGTGGCCCTGGCCGGCTTTTACGTGATGCTGCACCGGCACAGTGGCGCGACCGACCTCCTGATCGGCACACCGTTCGGCAATCGGCCCGGGGCCGGGTTCGATCGGGTGGTCGGATTCTTTGTCAACACCATCGTGCTGCGGGCCGACCTGCGGGGCGAGCCCAGCTACCGCGACGTGATCCGGCGAGTACGGTCGACCTGCCTGGACGGGTACGAGCACGGCGAGCTGCCGTTCGACCTGCTCGTCGAGCGGCTCGCCCCACCGCGCCGGCGAGGTGAGAACCCGTTGTTCCAGGTCGCCTTCAGCCTCGACTCGGCGCCGGGTGCGAGCAGCCACACACCCGGCGTCATCCTGCACCAGGGCCGGCTGGTCGCGACCGGCTCGGCCATGTTCGACCTGACCTGGCTGGTCGAGCTCCAGCCCGGCGGGGGAATGGTGGTTGCCGCCGAGTTCGACACCGCACTCCTGCGCGCCGATGAGGTCGCGGCGATGGTGACGACCTACCGGGAGGTGCTGCGGACCATGACCGCGCAGCCGGATCGGTCGATCACCGCCTCGATCGATCGGGATGAGGCCGGCCTGTCGGCAGCCGACGGGGCGGACGCGGTCGAGCGCTTGCTGAGCGCGATGTGGTCGGAGGCGTTCGACGGCGTCGCGGTCGGCCCGCACGACGACTTCTTCGAGATCGGCGGGTACTCCCTGCTCGCGTCCCAGCTGTGCACCCGCATCGGCGAGCAGCTGGGGGTGCGGATCGAACTGCGCACGTTCTTCGAGTCGCCCACGATCGCCGCGCTGGCCGAACGGGTGCGCCAGCAGCGTGCCGCCGAGCCGAGCCCGCAACCGAGCCTGGCCGCGCAAGCCGGGCCGGCCGGAACCGGACGGTCGCTGCGCGACCTGCTCGACGAGATCGAGAGCCTGTCCGACGACGACGTCGTGGCCGCCGCGAACGGCCCGGACCCGACGCCTGCCCCGCCCGCTCGCAGCGAAGTGGTGAACCCATGAACCCTCCCGAATCACTCGGTGTCACGGGCCGGCAGGACCTGCCTCTGAGCTCGGCCTATGCGCCCCCGCGCGGCGAGTTGGAGTCGGCCCTGGCCGAGCTGTGGTCCGGCCGGCTCAACGTCGACCCGGTCGGCGTCGACGACGACTTCTTCGAGTTGGGCGGGCACTCCCTGATGGCCGTCGAGCTGTTGCTCGACATCCAGGCACGCCTGGGCATCGAGGTGAGTGCCGTGACCCTGTTCCTGCGGCCGACGGTCCGGCAGCTGGCGACGATCATGACCGGGCCGGACGAGGTTGGGGACCAGCCGTGAGAACCGCGCCCGCGCCCGACGTCGCCGCGGTCGACATCGGCGTCGATTTCACCGACCCGGCCGTCTTCCGGGACGGCAACCCGCACGCGGTCTGGCACGCCATGCGCGAGCGCGACCCGGTGCACTGGCATCCGCCGACCGGCTCGCGGGTGGGGTACTGGTCCGTCACCCGGTACCGCGACGTCGAAGCCGTGCTCCGAGATCACCGCACCTTCACGTCGGAGGGCGGCACGCTGCTGGCCTTGCTGGGCGAGCCCGACCCGGCCAGCCGCCAGCAACTGTCCGCGACGGACCCGCCGCGGCACACCCAGATGCGTGCCCCGCTCCAGCGTGCGCTGGTCGGCGGGCGCACCGATCGGCACCAGGATCTGCTGCGCGAGCACGCGCGCCGGCTGCTCGACCCGATGCGCTCCGGCGAGCCGTTCGACTTCGCCGCCGCGATGCACGAGCTACCGGTGGTCATGTTCGGCACGCTCATGGACCTGCCGAGCAGCGACTGGGCCTGGCTTGCCCAGCGGGCGGAGACCGCGATCGCGCCGGACGATCCGCTCTACCGGCTGCCGGCGGGGGCACAGGCCACGGCGCAGCGCGCGCACCGGGAACTCTTCGCGTACTTCCAGGACATGGCGACCGCGCGGGCCCGCCGGCCGGGCGACGACCTGCTCAGCCTGCTGCTCACGATGCACGTCGACGGCCGGCCGCTCGACCGCGGCGCCGTCATGGCCAACTGCTACCTGCTGCTCATCGGCTCGACGGTCACGGTGCCGGAGGTACCGAAGGTGGCACTGCTCGAGTTGATCGCCACGGGCGGCTACGAGGCCTGGGCCACTCAGCCGGACCTGCTGGGCAGCGGCATCGAGGAAGCCCTGCGCTGGGCCTCGCCCGCGAACCACGTGCTGCGTTATGCCACGTGCGACACGCGCATCGGCGACGTCTCGATTCGCGCCGGCGACGCGGTCGTGGTCTGGTACGGCTCGGCGAACCGCGACCGGGAGGTCTTCGACGAGCCCTTCACGTTCGACGTGCGCCGCCACCCCAACCGCCATCTCACCTTCGGCTCGGGCGCGCACTACTGCGTCGGGTTCGCGGTGGCCCGGATGACCCTGCGGACGCTGTTCGAAGAGCTGTTCGCGACCTTCGAGACGATCGAGCTGGCCGGCGAGGTCACCCACATCGCCTCCAACTTCGTCGCCGGCATCACCAGCCTGCCCGTGGCCGCGCGCACACGCGGCGCGATATCCGTGGGGGAGAGAGCATGAGCAGCCCGGAGCACGCCGGCGCGGTCCGCAAGTCACCCTGGCTGCTGCGCCCGCCGAGCGAGGACGCCCAGGCGCGACTGTTCTGCCTGCCGTACTCCGGCTGCGGAGCGAGCATGTACCGGCGGTGGCCCCGGACGGTGGACGGGCTGGAGATCTGCCCGATCCAGCTGCCCGGGCGGGAGAACCGGATGCGGGAGACGCCGTACGCCACGTACGAACAGCTCGCCGCGGACCTCATCGAGGCCCTACTTCCGTACCTGGACCGGCCGTTCGGCTTCTTCGGTCACTGTGGCTCGGCCTTGATCGCCTACGAAACGGCCGTGCAACTGGAGCGCGGTGGCGCCGCCACGCCGGCGTGTGTCTTCGTCTCGTCCCAGGTCGCGCCGCACGAAGGGCCGTACGGCACCTACCTGACCATGGACGACGAGCAGCTCGGTGCGGAACTCGAGGACCTCATCCGGCAGATGGGCGGCACACCGACGCCCGATCTGGTGGAGCTGTGTCTGGGCGTGATGCGCGCCGATGTGGACGCCAACGCCCGGTACAAGATGGCGCAGCCGGTGCGCCTGCGGGGCCCGCTGGTAGCGATCGGCTGGGACAGTGACACCAACGTCCGGCAGGAGCTGATGGGCGGGTGGGCGGACTGCAGCGGGGCCGCCGACGCGGTCGTCCTCCCCGGTGCGCACTTCGAGTTCCTGCGGTTTCCGGCGCCGCTGCAAGCGACCTTCCTCGCCTACCTCGGGCTCGAGGCCGCGCAGCCGTCGTGGCGGGTGAGCGTCGACGCGGACAGCTGTGTCGGCTCGGGGACCTGCGTCTCAGTCGCGCCGGATCGCTTCCAGTTCGACGACGAGGACCGTTCCCGCCCACGCCACAGCGTCGTCACCGAACTCGACGTGGTGGAGCTGGCCGCTGAGATGTGCCCGACGGCGGCGATCCGGCTCTCCGCGCTGGCCACACGCGATCGAGAAAGTCGGCGATGAGCGGGGCGATCTGCGGGAGGTGGGTTTCGAGGGCGAAGTGGCCGGTGTCGAACAGGTGCAGTTCGGCGTCGGGTACGTCGCGTAGGTAGGCACGGGCACCGGGCTCGGGGAAGAACGGGTCGTTGCTGCCCCAGGTGATGAGGGTGGGCGGGGTGTGCTCGCGTAGCCACGCCTGCCAACGGTCGTAGCGTTCGACGTTGGAGTGGTAGTCGAACGCCAGCGCCAGCTGCGCCTGGGTGCGGCCGGGCAGGTCGAGGAAGTGCTGGTCGAGGGTCCAGCCGTCGGGCGCGATGAGGCTGGGATCGGCGACGCCGGTCTCGTACTGGCCGCGGGTGCCGGACAGGGTCAGCAGGTCCCGAACGGCTGCTTCGGCGCCGGGTGTCTGCGGGCGCAAGGCGATGAAGTCCCGGGCGCCGTCCGAGAGCCCCTCGGTGTAGGCGTTGCCGTTCTGTACGACCAGTCCCGCGATCCACTCGGGGTGCCGCTCGGCGAGCCGGAAGCCGACCGGGGCGCCGAAATCAAAGACGTACATCACGAACCGGTCGAGGCCGAGCCGCTGGACGAAGCCTTCGGTGATGTCGGCCAGGCGATCGAAGGAGTACGTGAAGCCGTCGGGCGCCTGGGTGTGGCCGAAGCCGGGGTAGTCGGGGGCGATCAGCCGGTATCGCGCGCCGAGGGCGTCGATGAGGCGGCGGAACTGGTGGGAGGCGGACGGGAAGCCGTGCATCAGCAGCAGCACGGGCGCGTCGGGACGGTCGGGGTGCGACTCGCGGTAGAAGACACGGACGCCGTCGACGTCCAAGTGGCGGTGCGTGGTCCGGGCGATCGGTGGAATCGACATGCCTAATGCCTCTCGGTAGCGAAGACACATTAGGTATACCGATCGTCGATCTAACGTGTCAACACCGAGATGTAGCATTAGCGGCGTGAGTGGTGGTTGCCTCAGCCGGTCGGGCGGTCGCTGATCCAGCGGGCGGCGAGCAGCCCCGACAGGGCGGTCAGCACGGCAGCCGCGACGACGGTCGCGTTGATGTTCCCCGCCGTCGCCGCGGCCGCCAGCCGAGCGTGACCGGACGCTGCCGCCGACGCGGCAAGGTTCACGCTCCTGCCACGGTCGGATCAGTGCCGGCGGGGGCGGGCGGCCGGCGGGCGGGCCACGTCGCACGCAGGGCCTGGCGGAGCAGGCGCACGCTCTGCGCCGGCGTGAGGCGCGGCAGGTAGGCGCGTGTCACGGCGTTGCAGATCGTTGGAAGAGCGGCTGGGTCGGGGTAGGCCAGCAGCAGTGGCCGGTACTCCGGCTGGAACTTCGCCTTGAAGGCCAGCAGGGAGCGGAAACCGTACATCGGCTCGAGGGTGCCGCCCAGCCGGTGCAGCAGGTGCGCCAGGCCGCTGGGGGGCGGGGCGTCGCGGCGGGCGAGCGGAGCTCCGGACAGGCTCAGGAACTCCGCGCCCTCCTCCTGGCACCGGAGGGCCGCGGAGGCGATGAGCAGCTCCATGACGCCGTTGAAGCCGTCCGGGCGCCGGCGCATCATGTCCAGCGTCCAGCCGACCACCCGGCCCTGGCGATACACCGGCAGCCAGCTCGTGACGGCGTGAACGCGCCCGTCCCGGTCGACCGCCAGCAGGCACCGCACCTCGTCGTCGCGCACCTCGTCGAGGCCGCCCAGGGTGAACCCCATCTCCGGCAGGCCCTTGCCCACGACCCAGGCGTCGGAGATCGTCCGCACCTGCGCGGCGATCTCCGGGGGCGCCTCGCTGAAGCGGTACCACCGTGCCTCGATGCCCTCGCGACCGGCGCGGTTGAGCGCGGTACGCACGTCCTGCCACCGCCGGCCGCGGAAGGCCAGCCCGGGCAGGGGCAGCACCGTCTCCTCCGCGACCTGGACCAGGCCCCAGCCGTTGTCGCGCAGCGAATCCGCGCACTCCTCGGTGATGCCGTAGAAGCACGGCGTCCAACCGCGCTCGAGGCAGTACCGGCTGTACTCCTGCATGGCGGCGGCACGCGTGGCCGGGTCGCCGACCGGCCCGCCGAGGGTGAGCGCGACGGACGAGTTGAGGCGGTACGCCAGCACGGCGCGCCCGTCGTCGCTGAACCAGTAGCTGTTGCCGCGCCAGGTGACCATGTACGACAGCGAGTCGCCGCCGTGCTCGACCAGCAGGCGCCGGGCCCGGGCCGCGTCGCCACCGGCCTGTTCGGGCTCGTCGCCGAAGTAGCTGCGCGCGATCCCGGTGAGCAGCGCCAGCCAGGCCGCCGTGCCGATCCAGCCGTGCAACACCTGCGCCAGTGCCCCGCGGGGCACGAACGCGGGCGGGAAAAGGTCGAGGTACCCGATCGGCAGGAACCGCAGCGGCAGGTCGGCCAGCAGCTGCCCGACCGTCGGTGCCGGGTCGAACTGGTGGCGCAGCAGGTACCCGCCGACGAGGTAGGCGACGGCCGCCGCCGCGGCTCCGCCGGCACCGAGCAGCCACAGCGCCCGGCGCCGCGGCCGCGCCGGCACGAGCGGGAAGCTGCCACGCAACGCCAGCAGCAGGCCCGCGACCAGCAGCGGCTGTGCCACGGCGGCGACGACGGACACCGTCTCCGCCGGCGCTTCGGGCGACTGGGCGGAGTCGTCCAGCCGCAGTACCAGATCGAACGCCAGCGCGCCGAGCCCGGCGAGCGCGAGGTTGGTGACCACGGCGAGGCGCAGCGCGAAGCGCCGCCCGCGCCGCAAGCCCTCCGCGGCGAGCAGCAGCAGGGCGACGGGCAGGATCGACAGCAGCAACGACCCCAGGCCGGTGGTGTCGCGCAGCTGGGCCAGCATCGTGTGGCACTGGTCGATCAGCTCCGGGTCGCCGCAGGCGATGTTCACGTCGGCGAGCTCGGGTGGCAGTGCGAGCACGATGTACCGAAGCGGCGCCAGCGGCCCGCTCGGGCGCGCCATCAGCGTGGCGACCAAGGGCCCGACCGCACAGGCCGCGACCGTCAGTGCCAGCTGCACCCGGACCTCGGGGCGGGTGGGAGGCCCGGCGGCCGGCGGATCGCCGCGCCGGAGCAGCCGGCCCAGCGGCAGGCCCGCCAGACCGGCGATGAACGCCACCAAGTCGGTGGGGCGGCCGGCGTACAGGACAAGCATGACCAGCGCGACCACGAGCACCAGCCGCAGCCGCCGCCGCCACAACGGCGCCAGCACGGCGCTGCCGGCGAGAGCGAGTCCGAGCGCCGCCGGCGCCGGCCCGATCACCGTCGGCCCGTCCGGCGCGGGAATCCACCAGCCGGGCACGGCAGGCGCGGACGCGAGCACGAGCGCCCCCAGCGGTACCGCCACGACCTGCATCGCCAGCCAGACGGCCGCCGTGCGCAGGGTGCCGATCCGGCGCTCCATGGGGGCCACGAGCGCGACGACGGCCAGCGTGGCGACCACGTACCCGGTCAGGTTCGGGCAGTACAGCGCCGAGGTCAGCGGCGTCCACCAGTGCGGCGGCCATTGCCCGATGCCGACGGCGGCGGCCAGCCCGCCGCTCGGCCCGTGCCGCAGCGTGCCGGAGGCGGCGCCCACCAGCCACAGTCCGAGGATCAGCGCCGTGCAGAACGGGGCTGACCGCAGCATCGAGCGGTTCATCCGGCGATGAGTCCGATCCGCGCTGCCAGCTGCGGCAGTGCGGCGACCAGGCCCGGGCCCCACACCTGCCAGTTGTGCCCGCCCGGGGGCTCCCACCACTGCACGGTCATCCCGGCCCGCTCGCACGCGGCCCGGACAGCCCGCTGCTGCGGCCCGTACTCGCCGTCATCCCGCCCGACGACCATCAGCATCGTGGTGGTGGGAAAACGTTGCGTGGCAAGGATGTCGAGCGGGTTGACCCGGGTAAAGGCCGCGGCGTCCCCGCCGAAGGCCGCGGAGACGGTCATGGCCCGGTCGCCCAGGGTCGGCTCGCTCTGGCCCGAGAGGTCCAACAGCGTCCGGTACCGGTCGGGCCGTCGCACGCCCAGCTGGAGCGCGCAGGTGCCGCCGTAGGAGAAACCGCCGACGGCCCAGTGCCGCACGTCCGGGTCGACCTCGAAGTGCGACCGGATCCAGGAGGGCACGTCCTCGGTGAGGTACGTCTCGACGTTGCCGAGGCGGGAGTCGAGGCAGAGCGGATTCGCCATGGTGGAGCCCAGGGCGTCGGGCATCACCACCAGTGGTGCCAGGCCGTCGTGCTCGCGGGCGAAACGGTCCATCACCTGGTCGACCTGGCCGCCGTCGAGCCAGTCGCGCGTGCTGCCCGGCTGGCCGGAGAGCAGCACCAGCACCGGCAGTACGGCGCGCTCGGTCGCGAGGTAGGCCGGCGGGAGGTACACCCAGGCCGGCCGCGCGGAGAAGCCCGACTTCTCACCGGGGATGGGCGCGCTCAGCAGCCGCCCGCTGGCGGGCAGGTAGGCCGGCCGCCGCCAAACCGCGGCCAGCGGCCGGTCCGGCACCGGCTCGACGCTGTGGCGGGCGTGCGGCTCCACGTCCTCCAGCCGGATCTTGTTGGCCGGTCGAAGGCCGAGCGCGGCGCGCACCGTGCTGTACTGGCCGTACAGGCCGTTGATCGCCAGCCCGCTGCCCAGCAATGTCGCCGCCGCGGCCAGCACCGCCACGCCCCGCAGCCGCCATCCCGTGCCCGGCCAGCACACCACCGCCAGCCCGGCACCGGCGAGCCCGAACGCGACCCAGCCGAGCACCTCGGCCGGGAGGTGGTCGGGGAATGGCCGCCACACGTTGTCGACATACCACCCGCCGGCGGTGCTGAGCGCCACGGCCGACCCGCAGGCGACCAGTCCCCAGCGGATCCGCCCGCGGCCCGCGCGGTACAGCAGCATGGCCATCCCGGCCGCGGCGGTTACCCCGACAACGATCGGCAGCCCGCCGCGCACCAGTGACCAATCCAGCGGCGAAGTCATCGGGCGTGGGCCTCCGCGGATCGGGCGACGAGCGGCGACAACCAGGTCACGTCCTGTGCGGGCTGGCGCTTGTACGACGGGCGCCGCCTCGGGCAGTGCCACTTCAGCCGCCGGTCGGGTGCCGGGCCAGCATTGTGCTGCTCGTTCGTCCGTCCTGCAGCCGGTGACGCGTGCGTGCAGGCCGACCGGCGGCAGGACGCCCGGGGCGAGGCGGTCGGGGCCGACGGACCGGCGCAGGTGGCCGTCGTGTGATCGGTGAACACCATTGCCGGGCTGTTCCACTTGCCGGCGTCGCCGACCAGGTCCACCCCCACGCCCAGCGTGACGACGGCACCTAACATCGCCGCTACGGTACGTGTTCGCATGCCTTCTCCTCAACCCCCGTCGGCATTTCCCGTTGATAGACGAATGAGTGGTGCGGATCGGTTCCCTCGGTGAACGGTTGGTGAGTTTCCGCTCCTTTGCGGCGGTGCGCCGACGCCGGCCGGCGTCGCGCGGTTCACGGTGGGATATCGCGACCCGGACAAGCCGCTCCAGTATGCCGATACATACGGCGATCATTTCGCCGGTCGACCACTCGGAACGTTCGCCATGTGTTCAGCAGGGCATCTTGAAATCTCTCGATGGCCCGCACCCAACGGTCTTTGTCGAGGAGTACACCGTTTGTCACTAAGCGTGCAGGGGTGAGGTCTGGCCTCCCTGTGTCGCCGGTACCACGCATACGGCCAAGGCCATCTCGGCGACGAAACGTGGCGCATCCGTCGTATCGAGCCGCCCGGTCGCGACGTCGGTCGCCGCGCCGTGCAGGATGTGGTGCAAGACGCTCGCCAGCAGGTCGGCCGGAATGTCGGCCCGGAAAACGCCTTCGGCCTGGCCGCGGCGGATCAGATCATGAACCCGCTGCTCCGGTTTGGCGTGCAGTTGCTGCACCTGGCCGGGGGGCAGAACCGTCTGCGCCGCCTGCAGGACCGAGGACGCCTGGGCAATCAACAGCCAGCCGGACTCCATAAGCGCCCGCAGCCCGTCGCCGGGATCGCCGGCGAGGTCGATGGCCTCCAATACCTTGTCGCCCTCGGCCAGTAGGCGCACCAATGCCGCTTCGACCAGGGCCTCTCGGGACGGGAAGTGCCCGTACAGAGTTACCCTGCCGACCCCCGCCTCCCGCGCGATGTCGTTCATGCTCGCCTCCGGATCGCGCCCGAGGCGGGCGATCGCCGCCCGCACGATCCTCTCGGCGTTCTGCCGCGCGTCCGCCCGGCGGGCCGACCCGGCAACGGAGTGAGCCATACAACTTCCTTAAGTCAAACAGTGGGTGTACGAGCTACAGTACGCGGACGTAAGTTGAACACTACCTGTATGACTTAAGCGTCCGGAGGCGATCACGTGTCCGAGTCCAGGACCGCAACCACCTCGGCAGCCGGCTCGACCGGCAGCCCCTATCCGCAACGCTGGCGAATCCTCGGGCTGGTCGGCGTCGCGCAACTCATGCTCATCCTCGACGTCACCGTCGTGGCCGTCGCACTGCCACACATGGGCGCAGACCTCGACCTCCGGCGGGAAACCCTCACCTGGGTGGTCAGCGGCTACACGCTCGCGTTCGGCGGACTGCTGCTGCTCGGCGGCCGCGCCGCTGACCTGTTCGGGGCCCGCCGGCTCGTCCTCGCCGGTCTCCTGCTGTTCGCGGCGGCATCGCTCACCGCGGGGCTGGCCTCCTCCGGGCCGATGCTCCTCGCCGGCCGGGTGGCCCAGGGCATGGCCGCCGCCATGCTGTCACCGGCGGCGCTGTCGCTCATCGTCACGATCTTCGAGGGCGACGAACGCAACCGAGCGCTCGGCATCTGGTCGGCGCTCGGTGGCAGCGGCGCCGCACTCGGCGTCCTGCTCGGCGGGCTGCTCACCGCTGGACCGGGCTGGGCATGGGTCTTCTACGTCAACGTCCCGGTCGGGCTCGTGCTGCTGTTCACGCTCCGGGGCCAGCTGCCGGTGCGGCCGGCACCCGCCGCCAGAGCTGCCCTCGACGTCCCCGGCGCGGCCCTGGTGACCGCGGCGACCGCGGCCCTGATCTACACGCTGATCAGGGCCGGCGACCACGGCTGGGTCACCTGGCCCACCGCCGTGCTGCTGCTCGTGTCGGCGGTCCTCTATGGCGCATTCGTGGCGCGCCAACGCCTCGCCGCAAACCCGCTGATGAGCCTGCGGCTGCTGACCCGCAGGCCCGTGGCGACCGGCACCCTGTTGATCCTCGTCGCCGCCGCACTCATGATCATGATTCTGTTTCTCGGCACGTTCGCCTTGCAGGGGCACTACGGCTACGGCGCGCTGGCCACCGGCCTGCTCTTCCTTCCCGTCGCGCTGTCCACCATGCTCGGCGCGAACGTGGCCGGGCGCATCATCGGCCGCACAGGGCCCCGCGCCCTGGCGGTGGCCGGGCTGGTCGTTGCCGCCGCCGGTCTGGCCGTCCCCGCGCTCTGGACCGGAACGGTAGCCCTGGTGACCGGTATAGCGGTGACGGCCCTCGGCACCGGGCCGCTGTTCGTGGTCGCCTCCGCCACCGCGCTGGGCCAGGTGGCGCCGCACGAAGCCGGCCTGGCCTCCGGAATCGTCAGCACCTTCCACGAGTTCGGCGCCTCGCTCGGCGCCGCCGTCATATCGAGCACGGCCGCCGCCAGCATCGCCGGCACCGGCACGGACGGGTTCTCCCGCGGTTTTGCCACAGGTGCCGTCGTCGCCGTCGTCACCGCCGTCGCCGTGCTCGCGATCGCACCGAGCGCCCGGTCCAGGTGACCAGCCAACCGGGCGGGCCGTCGGCGGGACCTGACCGGGCTTGGACTTCGTGTGGATCCGCGGGCTTCGGATGCCGCTTTCGGCATCCGAAGCCCGCTGCGATCAGTGGAACACCTTCAGCCCGACGACCCCGGCGATGACCAGCAGGAGCGACAGGATGCGCAGGGCGTTGGCGGACTCGCCCATGAAGAACATCCCCGCGAGCGCGGTGCCTGCCACGCCGATGCCCACCCACACCGCGTAACCGGTGCCGATCGGGATGGTGCGCAGCGCATAGCCGAGCCCGATCATGCTGCCGATCAGGCCGACCACGAAGACCAGCGACGGGGTGAGGCGAGTGAAGCCTGCCGACTTCGACAGCGCCACCGCCCACACGGATTCCAGGAGCCCGGAAACGATCAGAACGAACCAAGGCATGACGACCTACAACCTTCAGGAACGGTCGTCTTTGCAGGCCGGGTACGACTCGCCTCGTCCGGGAACACCGCTGCAGCGGCTTCGCTTCCAGTATAACCGTTGATCAACCTAGGTGATCGGTGTGGTCGGCGCCGAGGAACAGCTTGGCGCCGGCGACGGTATCGTTGGGTCGTTCGACCTCGTCATACGCCAGCAGAGCGCCGGTGAGCGGGTCGAAGATCAATATTTGTTGCAAGGTTTTTGTGTCGATGCTGATCGCCATCCCGGTGCGATCGGCGCGGTCGGTGACCGAGCCCCGCCACGCGATCCCGGACACGGTGGCCAGGGCACGCAGAATCTGTGCTCTGGTCTGTTGCGGCACCACGTGCATCGAGTACAGGTCGCGGACGGCGCTGAACACGACCTGCGCGCCGTGCTGGCCGACCGCGTCCACGCCGAGGCGCTTGGCCAGGTCCGCGCTGTCGGTCGGTAGCGGCTGCCGCGGGCCGATCCCAGCTGGCAGGTCGAGCACGTAGACGTTGGCGGCGCCGGGCGTCGCGGTAGACCCGAGCCGACGCTCCCAGTACCGGCGAGAGGCCTCGTTGGGGTACACCGGCGCCAGCGGGGTCGTCTTGATGCGGCCCGATCCGTTGGCCATGTACCAGATCTGCTTGTCGTCGGGCCGGATGACCTGTGTGTTGCCGTCCGGGGTGTCGTCGAACACCGCGTTCCAGCCAACGGTGTGGATGTAGGTGTAGCGACCTGACGTCGTGTCGTAGGGGGCGGGTGCGACACGATCGGCAAGCTCGCGCAACCGTTCACTCGCCGCCGGCGGGTTGGTGGTGTACTGCAGCGCGACCGGCTGCACCACCGGCCCCAACCGCAGCCCGGGCTGCGGACGGTCCTGGTGCGTGTCCGACGTGTCCGTTCCGGCTTGTTCGTGCGGTCCTGGACTGTTGCGCTTCCAGGTGTAGGCCGAGCCGGCCGCGGCCGCTACCGTGGCCGCCGCGGCGATCAGGAGAAGGCGACGAGTGCGAACCCGGTGCCCGACCGGAACCGACTCGGCCTCCGCTTTGGCGATCACGTCGGCCGCCGAGGTGCGCGGCGGTGGCACGGCGACCTGACGGGCTGGATCCACCGGGCCGAGCAGCGCCCGGACGGCGCGTTTGTCAAACATGTCTGATCTCCCTAGCTCTCGTCGAATCGAAGGCGAACTCATCGCTATCGGGCGGGATGGACCGCAACGCCTCGGCCAACCGGCGCCGCGCCCGGTGCAGCCGGACCGCCGCCGTCGCTGCCCGGCATCCGAGGACCACCGCAGCCTCGGTGACGGTCAGTTCCTCCCAGCCGATCAACCGGAGAATCTCCTGGTCCATGTCGGACAGGGAGGCGAGCGCCACCGAGACCCTGTCGAGCCGGTCCCCGGCGGCTTGTCCGGTCGATGCCGCAGCGATGTGCTCCCGCTGCGCGCCTTCCACTGCGAGCGTGACGATTTCCGGTGCCGCGCGACGAGCGCGCCAATGGTTCGCCAGAAGGCGCCGGGCCACCCCGTACAGCCAGGGCAGGTGGCGGTCCGGCACGTCAAGACGTCGTCGCCAGGCGACGATGAAGACCTCCTGCGCGAGGTCCAATGAGGCATCCGGGTCGCCCAGGCGGCGCAGCGCATATCTGACGACCTGCGAATGGTGGGCGGCATAGAGATCAGCGAACCAGCCCTCTGAGCGCGCTCCCGACGATGGCATCCGGGCTCCTGACTGTCGAAGACGATGACACCGCTTCTTGTGTCGGCAAAGCGAGGAGCATTACCGGCCGAGCCGGTAATCTAGACCACTTCGTCGACACAGGTGCATGCGTAGGAAGTCCTGCGTCGAACGGAGAGTTGTGGTGCGTGTGCTTCACGTGTTGCTGCCGCTGATACTCGTCGCGGCCTCGGTGGTCGGTCTGGCCGGTGGGTCGCCACCGGCGCACGCGGCCGGCGCGGCCCCCGCGACACGTACGTCGGTCGTCACGCTGGTGACCGGGGACCAGGTGCTGCTGGGCGAGCGCGGCGAAGTGAGCGTGCGGGCCGGCGCTGGGCGAGAGCGGGTGGCGTTCGCGACCAGCACGGAGCGGGGACACCTCATCGTGGTGCCCGGCGACGCGATCGGCCTCGTCGGCAGCGGGCGAGTCGACCGGCGGCTGTTCGACGTCACCGCGCTACGTGAGGCGGAATACGACGACAGGCACGCCGCGGATCTGCCGCTCATCGTCCAGTACGGTGCCTCGCTGAGCGTTCCGGCCGCGCCGGCGGCCAGCCGGAAAGTCCGTTCCCTGTCCGGTGCTCGCGCCGACGCGTTGCGTGCGCCGAAGCGCACCGCGGTGGATTTCTGGCGCCGGTTGGCAGGCGGCGGCGAGCTGAACGGCGGCGTCGCCCGCCTGTGGCTGGACGGCCGCCGCCGGTTGGACCTGGACGTCACCGTGCCGCAGATCGGCGCGCCCAAAGTGTGGCAGGACGGCTACACCGGTGGCGGAGTCACCGTCGCGGTCCTCGACTCGGGAATCGACGCGACGCACCCGGACCTGGCCGGACAGGTCATCGCCGCGCAGGACTTCACCGGCAGCGGGGTGGTCGGGGACCCGATCGGGCACGGTACCCATGTCGCCGCAACCGTCGCTGGTACCGGAGCGGCATCGGACGGCCGCTACCGCGGGGTCGCGCCGGGTGCGAAGCTCCTCGACGGCCGGGTCTGCGAGCTCACCGGCTGCCAGGAGTCGGCGATTCTCGCCGGCATGCAGTGGGCGGCCGAGCGTGGCGCCCGCGTGGTGAACATCAGCCTGGGTCACGCCGACACCGAGGGCGTCGACCCGCTCGAGGATGCCGTCAACCGGCTCAGCGCGCAGCACAACATGCTGTTCGTGGTCGCAGCGGGCAACGGCGGCAAAATCAATGCGCCGGTGAGCTCGCCCGGCACCGCCGACGCGGCGCTGTCCGTGGGTGCCGTCGACAAGTCCGACCGGCTGGCGGAGATCTCCAGCCGTGGGCCGCGGCCGGGGGATGGTGCTATCAAGCCGGATGTCACCGCTCCAGGCATCGATGTCGTGGCCGCGCGTTCATCCACCGGCATGATCGGCGTCCCGGTCGGGGAGCGGTACGTGCGGCTCAGCGGCACATCGATGGCCACGCCGCACGCCGCGGGCGCGGCGAGCCTGCTGATGAGCGTGCACCCGGACTGGCCGGCGTCACGGGTGAAGGCGGCGCTGACCGGCTCCGCCGTGCCGCTGGACGGGGTCTCTCCGCTGGCGCAGGGCTCGGGGCGGATCGACGTCGCCAAGGCAGCCGCCGCGGCGGTCACCAGCGAACCGGTCAGTGTCGGGCTGGGCACCCAGGCATGGCCGCACGGTGACGATCCCAACCTGACGCGTACGGTGACCTACCACAACACCGGCCAGCAGCCGGTGACGCTCGCCTTGACCGCTGACGTCTCGGGACCTACCGGCCAACCGGCACCGGCGGGCATGTTCACTCTCACCGCCACCGAACTCACGGTCCCGGCCGGCGGAGACGCCACCGTCACACTCACCGTGAACACCTCCCTGGCCGGCGCCCCCGATGGCTGGTACACCGGCCGGATCAACGCGACCGGCGGCGGCGCGACAGTCACCACGCCGCTGGCCGTCGAGCGGGAACCAGAGGCGTACAACGTCACCCTGCGCTACGTCGGTCGCGACGGCAGACCCACCGGCTTGTACCAGGTCTCCATCGCGAGCTACGAGACAACTTCCGTAGTCCACCCGCACGACGCCAGCGGCACCATGACCGTCCGGCTGCCCGCCGGGCACTATGTGTTGTCGTCGTGGATCCTTGAGGCTGACGGCTCGGAGAGTCTGCTCGTACAGCCGTGGCTCGACCTGACCCACGCCGACGCCGCAGTCACCCTCGACGCCCGCACGGCGAAGCCGATCGGCATGACCGTGCCGTCCGCGTCCGCCCGGATGATGATGGGTGTTGTTCAGTACTACGCGGCTGACGGCGGCATCCAGGGCGGTATGAACGCCGCGTCGTTCGACGGCCTGTACGTCGGCAATGTCGGCGCGCCGGCACCGGAAGGCAGATTCGCCGCGACGATCACCGCGCACTTCGCCGCGCCGGGTCCGGCAGGCAACTTCGCCGACAGCCCATACCGATACAACGCCGCCTTCACCAGGAACGGGAGGATGTTCGACGGCTTCAACCGCCGACTGAAGGCCGGCGACTTCGTCGCAGTCACGCAGCGCGATCTGCAACCAGGCGACGCCAACCGGGCAACACTGGCTGTCAGCAGCGCACCGGGGAGCATGCTCGGCCCATGGTCCTATGACGGCCCGCTCATGGTCGTGCCCGGCGCCGCCCGTGCCGAGTACTTCACCACCGGCGACGTGCGCTGGCTCCAGAATTACGTGCGCCTTCGGGTCGTGGGCGAGGATCGGACCCAACGGTCATCCGAGTACCTGAGCTGGCAACCGGTTGAGGCCGGTGAGATGCGCTGGGGTGCCCCGGTGCTCGGCCCGGCGATGCCCGTCAACCGGTTGCCGGGCGCGACCCGGCACGGCGACAGAATGCTCATCGGGGTCGAGCTGTATGCCCCCGGCCTGCCCAACGCCGGCGGAGGGATGCCGGTCACCGCGGCCCGAACCGCGCTCTACCGCGACGGCGCCTTGCTGGCCCAGTCCGACCTGCCGGGCGTACTCAACGCCATCGTGCCGGGAGCGGCGGCCGGCTATCGCCTCGAGGTGCACGCCACACAGGACGCCACGCCCTACTCGACCAGCATCGACGCCGTATGGACGTTCAGTTCGGCGACGCCGCCGGCTGACAGCCGCCTCGGTGTGCCCCTGTCGCTCCTCGCGGTCCGGTTCGGCCCACGATCGGAACGAAGGTCGGAACTGCCGGTCTGGGTCGAGTGGCAGCGCCCCGACGGGGCCGTCGTCCGGCAGTTGTCGGTCGACTTCTCGTACGACGACGGCGCGCACTGGCAGCGGGCCAATCTCGCCGCACGCGCCGATGGCTGGGTCGCCCGTATGCCGGCCGGCACCGGAACCGGTTATGTGTCCTTGCGCACGCGAGCCGTTGACAGTCACGGCAACGGCGTCGAGGAAACGATCATTCGGGCCTACCGCACCGCCTCGTAGCGGCCTCGAACCGGCCGCCTCGCCGCGCGGCCCCCGGCGCAACGCGTTGCCGCGCCGGGGGCCGCCGGCCTTCGGGTGAGGCCTTCACGCGATGACCCGTGCGTCGCTATTGCGGTGGCGTGGTTCGCTGGGCCTGATCCTGGAGAACTCGAACCAGCAGCGCGAGGTCGTTGCGGAGCGCGGACCAGTCGATGTCGGCCGCCTCGGCCTCGATGGCGTCGACCCACGTGCCGTGCGCACGGCTGATCGTCGAGAGCGCGGCTGTGCCGCGGTCGGTGACGACGAACAGCTTCGACAGGCGGTGGCGCGGGTTCTCGTCGTAGCGTCCGAGGCCATCGGCCACGAGCTCATCGGCGATGCGTTGCACGCCCTGCCGGTGGAGCCCGAGCCGGCGAGCGATGTCGGGCACCGTCGCGCCGTCCGCGGCGGCCTGGAGGACCATGCGGCGCGCGTGGGTCTGGCCGGCCGCTGACGCGATTCGCTCACCGGCTTCGCGCAGGAGGCGGTTCGCTTCGAAGAGGTGATGGAGCGCCGCATCCGCGGCGCTCATCGGCCGCCCTTTGACAACATGATGTCATTCTCCTTAGTCTGCAACAGTGACAACATGTTACCAGTTGCTCCTGGGGGCGCTGCCGGGCCTGCCGCAGGATGCGGATGAACTGATCCGCCGCCTGGACGCGACGACCTGGCCGAGCCTTCCTGCCGATGAGACGTGGGCAAACGGCGCCCCGATGCCGCTCATCCAGCGATACTCGAGCGGTTGGGCTCGATGGCTCGAACAGCCGCGGCTTCCCCCGGTAGGGCAACACGAGATCGTCGAGGCGGAGACCTCGAGCGTGCACGTCGTGCGGTTCGAGGGCAGCGGGCGCGTGCCGATCCTGCTGCTCCACGGCTGGCCGACGTCCTTCCTGGCGTTCCATCGAGTGATCGAGCCGTTGCGTGCGATCGGATCGGAGCTCGTCCTCGCGTCGCTTCCCGGCTTCGGCACGACGCCGCTCCCGTCGCAGAACTGGTCCGTCACGGACTCGGCGGCCCTGCTGGCGAGCGCGATGGAGAGGCTCGGTCATGACCGTTTCGTGGTGCATGGTCAAGATTGGGGTTCTGTCCTGGCGAGGGAGATCGGTGCGTACGCGCCGGATCGGGTGATTGCCGTCCACGTCAGTGCCGGGTTGCGCGGGGTCATGGCCGACGGCACCACGACGGACTCCGCTTGGGTTCGTCTCCGGGAGTTCGCGATCGACGGCGCCGGATACTTGCAGCTCCAGTCCCGGCGGCCCGACTCGCTGGCGTTTGCGCTGGCCGACTCACCGACCGGGCTGCTGGCGTGGCAGCTCGACAAGTATCAGCTCTGGCAATCGGCACTGGGCGAGCACTTCGGGCTCGGGTCGGACTTCATCTTCGCCAACGCGACGCTCTACTGGCTTACCCGCAGTGTCGGAAGCAGCATGCGGATCTACGCCGCGAACCGCGACGTTCAGCATGCGGCGGCGTCGCGCGTTCCCACCGCAGTCAGCGTGTTCGGGAACGGGGACTTCGCGTCGAGCGACGTCGCCTCGCGCGAGAACAACCTCGTCGCCTGGTACGAGCACACGACCGGCGGGCACGTCGCCGCTCTGGACGCGCCGACGGAGTTCGTCGCGGACCTGACCGACTTCATTCACCGAACAGGAGCGGACCGATGACCGATACTCACACGATCGTGCTTCTCGGCGGCAGCGGGCTGGGCCCGTGGGCATGGCAGCGGGTGATCCCGGTCCTCGACGCTCGCGGATTCCGCACGCTCGCCCCGCAGCTGCGCGCGACAGGCGAGGACGCCACGCCTGCTGCGAAGGTCTCCCTCGGCGACTGGATCGACGACATCACCGGCTTCCTCGCCGACCACGAGCTGAGCGACGTGACGCTGGTCGCGCACTCCTTCGCCGGATACGTCGCGGCGGGAGCGCTCGCCCGCGACGCCGGCGCGATCCGAACCGCGGTGTTCCTCGATGCCGTGCTGCCCCAGCCGGGCACGTCGTGGTTCGAGGTCATGGGGCCCGGCGTGGAGCAATACATGACCGGTCTCGCAATCGACGGCGCGATCCCGTGGTTCACCGGGGAGCAACTCGACCAGGTCTATCCCGGGCACGGCATCAGCAACGACGACTTCGCGTGGATGCGATCGAAGCTCACGCCGCAGCCGATCGCGACCTATGCTGAGCCGGCGATCGCTGAACCACTGGAGACGACTCGCGCGAAGCTCGCCTATGTGCGATGCCTTCGCACCACACCGCCGGCGGCGGACATCGCCGAGGACAGCCCAGGCTGGACCTTCCGCGCGCTCGACGCCGGGCACTGGCCGATGATCACCCATCCCGACGCGACAGCGCGGGCCATCGAAGAACTGGCGCGTCGGTGACGTCGTATCGATCAGCGCGCATAGGGCCGTTGCCATTGTTCACGCCCGCAGCACCGTGATGCGGCGAAGGCCGTTGCGGTAGTCGACGACGGCGACACGCCGGCCGTCGGGCGACAGCCCGGCGCCGGCGAACTTCCCGGCTCGCAGCAGCCGGACGGTGCCACGAGCGGCGTCGACCATCCATAGGCCCGCCGTGCCGTCGTGCGTGGCCTCTATCAGGAACAGGGATCCGTCTGGTGTGGCTGACACGCGGCCGACGTTCGAGAACCCGCCGGCGATCGGCGTTGCCGCACCGGTCAGTCCGGCGGACGCCAGATACAGGTCCACGCCGCCGCGTCACCGGTGTCGCCTGTAGCCAGAGCAGCGATCCGCTCGCGGTCGTCCAGCGTCACCGGGAACCGGACCCGGCCGACGTCCGGACAGGTGGATGGCCCCTGGACGGCCCAGCGGCTGGACGGCCAGGGGCGCCCATCGAACGACGGCCCGGTCTCGATCGCCTCGATGCGTGCACCCACGATGCGAACCACGCCGAGGCACGGACCAGTGGCAACCGACTTGAACGCCGTCTGGCCGGACCACACCACGTCCTGTCCCGGCGGCCCGACCAAGGTCGTGGTAGCGCCGGAGGCTCGGTCGACTGCCAGCATGCGGACCCTGAGCTCGCCGTCCTCAAAGCAGCCGGCGGCCACCGCCAGGTCACCGCCCGGCCGGCGCTCCGGCCGCAGCAGCGTTGGGCGGCACTCGGCAACCCGGACGGCGACCGGCTCGCCGGCCGCCTGCCCGTCGCGCCACCGCCACAGCTCGTCCGGGCCATCACCATGCAACGGGGCGACCCCGAAGTACAGCCCGTCGTCGAGCCACACCGGCGAGTACGGCTGGCCGCTGCCGGACCGCACGACCGCGCCGCCATCGTCGGCCGTCGACGACACACCGCACCCGACCAACGCAAGCACAACGAGTACAACCAGCCAGCGACGTCGTTTCACGACCGGCCGGCCACTCGAGTGCCGGCCACAAGGTTGTGTCGCAGTCATCGGAGGCCCGATGTCATGCGGTGCCGAGCGCGGCGACGAGTCCGCGACGGTCGATCTTTCCATTCACCGTCATCGGGAGCTGATCGAGTATTTCGATCGTGGCCGGGATCATGTACTCGGGCAGGTTCTCTCGCAGGGCTGCCGTCAGCTTCTCCGCCTCGATGTCGCCCTCGACCCATGCGTACAGCGACATGGATGTGCCCTCGCCGACCGGCGCGACGACGGCGAGCCGGACTCCCGGCACCCGCATCATCTGCTGCTCGATCTCGCCCGGCTCGACCCGGTATCCCGTGAGCTGCACCTGGTCGTCGATGCGGCCCAGATACTCCAGTTCGCCGTCGGCATTCCATCGGCACAGGTCGCCCGTGCGGTATGCGCGGGGCGGTCCCGCCGCGAACGCCTCGGCCGTCAGTTCGGGCCGGTTGCGGTAGCCACGACCGACAAGGTCCCCACTGATGACCAGCTCGCCGCTGCGTTCTGCTTCGGTGATCGCGATACCGGCGGTGTCGAGCAGCGTAATCTCCACACCGGGCAACGGCCGCCCCAGTGGCGGCAGGCTGCTGCGCCGGCGGTACGTGCGTAGGTCGCCGGTAATTGTCACCTGGACGGTGGCCTCGGTCGGCCCATAGGCGTTGTACACGGCAGCCGAGTCGGGGTCTGGCCAGCTGCGAAGTTGCTCGGAACCGGTCTCGATCGTCCGGACCGTCGCCGACCGGGCGCCGGCCGCCAGGTAGCGCTCGAACATCGCGGTCGGCATGTTCGAGTGCTGGACCCCGAACTCGTCCAGGAAACGCGCCATCTCGTGCGGGTCGCTCAATATCGACTGCTCAGGGACCGCGACCGCGCCACCCGTGCAGAGCGCGGCCCATACGTCAACGACGAGGCAGTCGAAGCCGACGTTGGAGAACATCGACGTACGCGAGTCCTGCCCGAGCGCATAGAACTCCCGGTACCAATGCGTCAACGCGGCCAGGTTTCGGTGCTCGATCTCGACGCCTTTCGGCGTGCCGGTCGATCCGGAGGTGTAGATGACGTACGCGAGCCGCTGGGGATTCCATGGCGCCGGGGCGATCGCCGCGGCGGGACGGGTGATCGCCACGATGTGATCCGGCAACAGGTGCCGCAGCTCGTCGGTGGTGAGTACGCGCCGACAGCCAGCCTCGCGCAAGATCGTCTCGAGTCGTCCTCGCGGGAGGCTGGGATCCAATGGCAGGTACGCCGCACCCGCCATCCACGCGGCCAGCTGAACTACGGGGATCAACGCATCGCGGGACCGCATGACGCCCACCACCGGGTCGGGGCCGGCCAACTCGCCGATCGCGCCCGCCCAGGCCGTCGCCCGCTCCCACAGCTCGGCGTAGGTGGTCACACCATGAGGACCGACCAGTGCCGGCGCGTCGGGTCGGGTGCTCGCCCAACCTTCGATCAGCTGCGGCACCAACTTCGCGTCGTTCACATCGCCTCCACGTACATTGTATTCAAATGTAGTGATGAGTGCTGGCGACAGCCCGGCGGCGTGTTGGTGTCGGATCCGAAATCCGATTGACGGAGTAAGTGCTCACTCCGTAGTGTGGTGCATGACCATCACCCTGAACCACACCATCGTGCCCGCGGTTGACAATGAGAAGGCCGCCCGATTCTTCGCCGGCATCATGGGATTGACGTACTCCGGCAATGTCCGCCACTTCGCCCAGGTAAGGGTCAACGAGCAGCTCACCCTCGACTTCATGGGCGTCGATCACCCGGTCGGACTGCACCTGGCGTTCGACGTCGACCCGGCAACCTTCGATCAGATCCTGGCTCGGCTGCGTGACAACGGCGTGCCCTACGGGAGCGAACCCGACGAACCTGACAACGGCCGCATCGACCACCCGTTGTGTGCCCGCGGCCTCTTTTTCATCGATGACGCCCGCAACCTCTACGAAGTCATGTCACCGGCGTAGCCCGCCCTGCGGGGTTCGGCGTGTCAGGACACCACGATCGTCTTCGTTGACTCGCGGCGACCCGTTGGCATGAACCTCATGGTGGTTGACGGCCGACGTTCGGCCGGCGCTGGCTCGCATCGGTTCGCGCCGATACTATCGGTGGGCTGCCTACTGAACGGAACGTCCATGTCCATGTGGGTCGCCCCGTGAGCGGTACGGTGGTCGGGCAGGTCGCCGCGTGTGTGGCGGTTACCGCGATATCTGGTTGGCTGTTTCGGCTGGGTTCAGGGCTTCGGCCGGTTGCGGTTGCTGCCTGGGCGCCGCTGCTGCCGTTGCTCGTGTTCGCGCCGAGAGTGCCGTGGTTCGCGGCGGTCAGCGTGGCTGCCGGTGCCTGGTTTATTGGCCAGCTCGGGTTTTGGTCGTTCTACACCCGCGATGTGCACATGTCCCGTCTCCTGGTGGCGGTGCGGTTCGTCGGTGGTTGTGCGGGGGTGGCGTCCGTCGTGGCGCTGGCGAGGGTGCACCTCGTCGCCGGTCATCTGGGGTTGGCTGCGTTGGCCGTGCCGGTGGCGTGGGTCGCGTTGGAGTTCCTCGTGGCGCTTCGATCCCCGCATGGTGTGTCGTGGAGTGTGGCATATTCGCAGGCGGACGTTCCGGCCGTCACGCAGGTGGCCTCGTTGACCGGGTTGTGGGGCATAACAGCGTTGCTCGCGCTACCGTCCAGCGTTGCCGCCGCGGTGACGGCGCCGGTGGGTACGGGCGGGGAACGGGTGGCGGTGCTCCTCGCCGCCGCGGCAATTGTTGCCGCGCTCGCGGGGTACGCGGTCCGGCGCGGCCGGTGTGCTGTGCTCGGAGAGCGGGTGCACGTCGGCCTGGCCGTAGTTGAGCAGTCTGATGGGCCGGTGCGGATCGACTCGCCGGAGGGCGCGGCTTTGGTGTCGCGGTATGTCGAGAAGGTGCGTCTGCTCGCCGGTCGTGGGGCAGGTGTCATCGTGTTGCCCGAGGTGATATTCGCCGTCGACGAAGTCCGGATGGTTGAGCAGTTGCAGCCTCTGGCACGGGCGGCGGTCGACCTTGGCGTGGATGTCGTGGCGGGAGTGGCGCGCCTGGGCGAGACGGCGTCGGCGAATGTCGCGGTGGTCTTCAGTGCCGGGGGAGACCCGCCAGGCGTGTACCAGAAGCATCATTTGGTACCGGGGTTGGAGGCCGTCTACCGCCCGGGTCGCGACCTGCGGTATCTGCCTGGTGACCGGCGCTTGGGTGTGCTCATCTGTAAGGATCTCGACTTTCCCTCGCTGGTTCGTGCCTACCGGCGTGGCGGGGCGCAGATGTTGCTTGCTCCGGCGTGGGACTTCGTCCGTGACGGTTGGTTGCACAGCCGTATGGCGATCGTGCGAGGTGTGGAGTCGGGTGTCGCGGTGGCGCGGGTTGCCCGCAGTGGCCGAGCCACGGTAAGCGACGCGTTTGGCCGGATCGTCATCGAGGCCGACACCACGGAGGGCGTGGCGGTCGATGCCAGGGTTTCACTCGCCACAGCCACGACCGTCTACAGTCGACTCGGAGACTGGTTCGGTTGGTGCTGTGTGGCACTCACCGCCCTGATCGCGGTGGCGCCGATCTGACGCAAGACGTGATCTCAGCAAGGATTCGGTAGGTTCCGGTATTCGAAATGGATGAGGACGAGGCCAACGCGGACGGTGTCACCGATGGTGGGCGGGCTGGCGGTGGCGTGGCGTGGTTGCGCCAACGGTTGGTGAGCAGCGCGAAGCCGCGTTCGCCGGGTGCACGTTTGGTGCGCAGCAGCGCATGGTAGGCCCGGTTGTCCGGGGCCAGCCGGGTGCGGCGGGTGCGGCGTTCGATGGCCGGCAGACACGACACGTAGCGGAATGGTTCCCTCGGCACGTCAAAGGACGGCACGGTAGGCGACCACGGATGGCAGGGCCCCGACAAGTCGAGTTCTGTCCGTTTTGGAACACCAATCGCGATCCGGCCCCCCTGTTCGTGGGCCTTTGAGTGGCAACGGCATGGTTGGACAATTCGGACGTCTCGCAACTTTGCCGGGCCTGTCACGGATGGAGTCCTCATCCGTAGGTGGATCTTCGAGGGCTTCGCCCAGCTTCCAGCGCTGTCCGATGTGGACGGTATGCCCGTGGCGGTCACATCCCGGCGGCATGCTCGCTGCGATCACGTCATTCGGGAATCTGCACCGGCGGTCCATGGGGACAGTGGTTGCTTGTTCCTGCCGTGCGGAGTGTTCGGTGGAAATGCCGCTCGGCCGTGCGCGGCATTGTCGAACGACGGCCGCGATGCACCGGTGGCCGTATATTTCCGCCGACCGTTTGATGCGTTGCCGGACCGGCGGGCCGGCGCGGCTGTGACGTGGATGCGCGACGACGCTTCGGGCCAGGACCGGGCCGCCCGTCGCCGTCCACCTGGCGGGGTGCGGGTTCGCGGTCGTTCGCCGCGGTGTTGCTCGCGG
>NZ_JBEPDB010000026.1:0-93300 GCF_040300025.1 Dactylosporangium sp. NPDC000555
AGGTCGGCCAGCACCGCCGGGTCGGCGTCGAGCCGGCCCAGCCCCGGCGCCCGCAGCACTCGGCCGACCTGCGTCGCGCCGGACACCCGGGGCCGCGCGATCTCGTTGAGCCCGGCCAGGATCAGGCCCGCGGCGAGCCCGGCGAAGCCGGCGATGGCGAGCCGTCCGGGCAGCCCCGACGGGTCCGGCCGGGACGGGACGGCCGGCGCGTCGACGACGGTCGCGCGGCCCGCCGTGGCGGCGTCCTGGGACAGCCGGTCGCGGTCCGCGGTGAGGTCGGCGATCAGCCGGTCCATGCCGGCGAGGTGGTTCTGCGCGACCGGGTCCCGCGGGCTGGCCTGCGCCTGCGCCGCGATCGGGGCCCGCTTCGCCGTCAGGTCGGTGAGCTGCCGGTTCAGGTCCTGGATCGTGCCGGGCAACGCGCCGGCGCGCAGCGCGTCGAGCTGCCCGGCGACGGCGGTGACGAGCGCCGCGGCGACCCGCTGCGCCATGGCCGGGTCGCGGTCCGTGTAGGCGATCTCCACGAGGGCGGAGCTGCCGAGGCCGGTCACCGTCACCGCGTCCACGACCGCACCGGCGTCGCGGGGCAGGTGCGCCGGCTCCAGCCCGCGCCGCACGACATCCGGGCTGGTCGCGATCGCCCGCACCTGGCTGACGACCGCGGCCGCCTCGGCGAGCGACCGGGGTACGGTGGCCGAGGCGACGACGCGCCCGCCGGCGGTGTACCGCGCGGGCTGGTTGGTCACGTACACGGCCGTCAGCAGTACCGGCAGGAGGACCGCCGGCAGCAGCACCGCCCAGTACCGGCGAACCAGCCGCATCGCGACTTCGCTCACTTCCACGCGAACGCCCTCCGCCCCGGGTAGACACCCGATGAACACCAGATGACCGTGAGGTTAAGGCGATCTGAGCGGCCGGCCATCCCGTGCTCGGCGCAGGTCCGTCTACGCCATCTGTGGGGGGTCCGCGCCGCCGGCCCGGGGTCAGCGACCGGACACGCGCAGCCCCTGCCGCATGGCCACCGCGACCAGTTCGAGCGTCGAGTGCGCCTCGAGCTTGGACAGCAGGTTCTGGGTGTGGGTGCGCACCGTGTTGGCCGACAGGTGCAGCCGCAGCGCGATCTCGGCCCGGCTCATCCCGTCGACGAGGAACTGCAGGACCTCCCGCTCGCGCGCGGTCAGGCGGCCGAGCGGGCTGGGCCGCGCCGCACCGCCGCCCGCGAGCAGCGCCGGCAGCGCCAGCCCCAGCAGCCGCGGTGACAGCCACGCCTCACCCGCCGCCACCCCGCGGATCACCCGCACCAGGTGGTCGACGTCGACGGTCTTGGGCAGCCACCCGCGCGCGCCGCGGCGCAGCACGGCGACGACCTCCTCGGCCGACTCCTGCGTATCGGCCGCCGTCAGCATCACCATCTTGGTGGCGGGCGCGGTCTCGGCGATGTAGCCCGCCAGCTCGACGCCGCTGTCGTCGCCGAGCGCCACGTCGAGGAGGGCGACCTGCGAACGGTGATCCGCCAGGCACGCCCGCGCCGACGCGGCCGTGAACGCCACGCGGATCGGCCGCAGGCCCGGTTCGCGCGACAGCCGCGCCTGCAACGCCTCGGCGAACAGCGCGTGGTCGTCGACCACCAGCAGCGAGATGTCCTGCATCGCCACACCATGCCGCAACATCGGGTGGTACCGATGGCGCGGACGTGGTAGGCCCGGGGTGAGCAGGCCGGGTGAACACCCGGGCGACCTCGCCGAGGGTGAGCGCAAACTACGGCTTTTGCAGGACGTGTCGTCCGGCCGCCGCCAGCAGCATGAGCCGGTCATTTCCGATCCTGTTCACACTGGAGTGTTCATGTCGTGCGCTCATCGGCTGGCCCGGCTCGGCGCCCTCACCGGCGGTCTGTGCGGGTTGGCCTTCATCGGCGTGCTGGGGGCGGCCCCCGCGTTCGCCGCCGATCCGTTCCTCTACGTCGGCGGCCCGGGCTGCTCCGACAGCGGCCCGGGCACCCAAGCCCAGCCGTTCTGCACCATCAAGAAGGGTGCGACGGTGGCCACGGCCGGCCAGACCGTCGTCGTGGCCTCCGGTACGTACTCGGAGTCCGTCACCGTCGGCAAGAGCGGCACGGCCGGCAGCCCGATCACCCTGCGGCCCGCCGCCGGCGCGACCGTCACCGTCACCGGGGGCACCAGCGGCTTCGTCGTGTCCGGCAAGTCGTACGTGACGATCAGCGGGTTCAACGTCACCGAAACCACGTCGTACGGCATCTCGGTCAAGTCGTCGAGCCACATCGTGATCTCCGGCAACACCGTCTCGGGCGCGGGCACCCCGGTGAGCGGCGGGATCGCCGCGGGCATCTACCTGAAGTCGACCACCGACTCGACCGTCAAGGGCAACTTCACCCACCACAACAGCGACCACGGCATCTACCTGGCGGCCGACACCAGCGAGACCACGGTCCAGGGCAACGAGTCGTCGTTCAACGCCAACGAGTACCGCCGCAACGCCAACGGCATCGACGTCATCGGGCCGGACAACACGATCATCGGCAACGTCCTGCACGACAACGAGGACTCGGGCCTGCAGTTCTACCCGGGCGCGGACAACTCCCTCGCCACGCTCAACGTCACGTACAACAACGGCGACCACGGCATCGACAACCTCAACGTCACCGGCGGCCGGCTGATCGGCAACACCGTCTACCACAACTGCACCAGCGGCATCAATGTCGAGGGCACGTCCGGCAACTACGTCGTGGTCAACAACATCGCCGTCGACAACGCGGTCTACCCGGCGTACAACGGCATCGCCTGCAACCGGCGCGCCGGCAACATCGGCATCTGGGACTCGGCCCCGGCCACCACGGTGGTGGACAGCAACCTCGTGTACCTCAGCAAGCCCGGCACCATGTACGTGTTCGGCTCGTCGTTCGCCTCGCTGGCGGCGATGCGGGCCGCCACCGGCCAGGAGCAACACGGCCTGCAGGCCAACCCGCTGTTCGTCAACGCGGCCGGCGGCAACCTGCGCCTGTCGCAGGGCTCGCCCGCGATCGACTCGGCCGACTCCGGCGTCGACGGCGAGCAGCCGGTCGACATCAACGGCACGCCGCGCCGCGACGACCCGGCCGTGCCCAACACCGGCATCGGTCCCCGCCCGTACGACGACCGGGGCGCCTACGAGTTCTGACCGCGCCCACGTACCTCGATCTATATCGATTCGATCGACATGCATGTCTCGGCCAGCCACGAAGGCCCGGTTCTGCGATACTGCGCCCATGGATGCCTCGACCGGCCCGCGACGGCGGCTCGGCAAGGTGGCGTGGTGGACCATTGCCGGCATCGGGGCCGTGGTCGTCACCCTGGTGGTGCTCGCCGTCGCGACCCTGGGCGGCGGCCCGCCGGCCGCACGAAACCGGGCCGCCAACGGCTCCGCGCCCGGATCGGCGACGACAAGCACGACGACATTCACGACGACGGCGCCGACAACGGCGACGGCGACGACGCCGTCAGGGACACCCGGTCCGTCCGCGGCGGGCGGCAGCTCCGGCGCGCCCGCCGCGACGACCGGCCCCACCGCGATCAGCAGCGGTGCCGGTACGCCGCCCGGGCCGCTCGACCTCTGCGCCGCCGTCGACTTCGGGCCGGTCGCCGGGCTGGGTGCCGCCGCGACGCAGCCGGCCGCCGGGGACCACGCCGACAAGTCTGGCTACACGTCGTACACCTGCGACCGGCCCTTCGCCGGGGACGACCTGCAGATCGCCGCGGACGTCACCGCCCTGGTGGGCGCGGACGCGGCCGGCGCGGCCGGGCGCTTCGCCGACGCGCGGGCGCACGCGCCCCCGGGCGCCGCGGACATCGCCGGGATCGGCTCGGGCGCGTTCGGCTACCAGATCGGCGACGGCGGGGTGCGCACCTACCAGCTGTGGGCGCTCGACGGCCGCACGCAGGTCGGGGTGCGCCTGAAGGTGACTTCCGCGACGCCGCCGGGCACGGAACGCCTGCGGGACGCGGCCGCCGAGGTCGCGCGGTCGGCGATCGCCCGGCTGCACACGTGAGCGACCCTGCCGGCGGGCGCACCCGCCGGCAGGGTCTGTCCCACTTCGGATCAGTTGCTGTTGACGAAGGTGCGAGCGAGGCTCTGGCCGAGCGTCACCGCGTTGTTGTGGTTCTCGATCGGGGAGACCCGCTGCGAGCCCTGGAACACGATGTACGTCACGCCGGAATCGGTGCCGCCGTTGCTCGGGTCGGGGTTGATGCCCAGCGCGCTGGCGGTGGCATAGGACGCCTCCCCGATGATCCCCGTGGGTCCGGTGTCACCGACCACGGCATAGAGCACCTGGTTGTTGTAGATCACGGCGACGACAGTGCCACAGCCGATCTGGTAGTTGGTGTAGTTCCAGATGGCGCTCGCGCTGGGCACGACGACGTAGGGCAGTTGGGCCGCGTTCAGCGGGGTGTTGCCCGACGTGTGGCAGGCCGTGTCCGCCTGGAAGCAGCAGTCCGTGTTCTCGTTGCACTGGGTGGTGCGCACGCCGTCGCAGTCGATGTCCATGTCGGCCTTCCAGAACACGGCGCCCGTCTTCTGGCACACGGCGATGGTCGCGGTCGCCACGTCAGAGTCCGTCTTGTACTTGCCGTTGGAGATCTGGTTGCACGTGGTCACCTTGGCCAGCAGCTCGGCCGCGGTCGGGGCGCCACCGCCGCTTCCGGAGCCGACCTCGAAGTCCAGGTAGTCCAGGTTCGGCGGGCCGTTCGCCGTCGTGGCGGTGACGCGGATGGTGTTGGAGCCCGCCTTCACCGGCGCGGTGAGCGTCTTGCCGGCCCAGGTGTCCCAGTTGGTCGTGCTGCCGAACGACGCCGCGGCGGAGACCACGGTGCCGTTCACCGCGATGTCGGCGGGCCTCGCGGTGGTGGTGCCGTTGGAGTACCGGATCGTGATCGTGGCGGTGCCCGCGCTGGCGGCGTTCACCGTCCACTGCGTGTAGCTGCCGGCGACGTTGTCGTTGTTCACGAATCCGGCACCGGAGAAGTTGAGGTGGTTGGACTCCACCGCGCCTTGCGAGATCGTCGCGTTCTCCGCCTCGTAGCGGGTCGGCGCCGCGCTCGCCGGTCCGGCGGAGACCAGGACGCCGAGCACCACGCTCGCGACGCCGATCACCGCGAGCAAGGCTCGCTGTCTGCGTTTCCCCATGGACTCCCTCCCTCTGTGGGGTAACTGTCAGGGAACCTTACTGACAGATGGTCATCGATGCTAGGGCCGCCCGCGAAGCAGGTCAACCCGCGATGTCTCGACATCGCGGCGTCTTGACCGCACCCGAGCCACGCGCCTAGCATCGATACTCGTTAAATAGTAAGTGTCTTTAACAGTTCGCGCAGACCACCCATCAGCCGGGAGGCTTCATGCTGCGCAAGGTACGCACCCGATCCCCGCTGCGCCTGCTCGTCGTCGCGGCCACGCTGGTCGCGCTCGGCGGCACCGGCACCGGCGCCGCGACGGCCGCGGCCCGCCCCGCGGCCGCACCGACGGCCGCCGTCCCGGTCTCCGCCGCTCCCGGCGAGTCGACCGCGATCCCCGGCTTCGTCATCCAGTCGTCCGGCAAGACCAGCGACAACGGAGGCACCATCTCGCAGCCGGGCTACGCGGCGCCGGGCTGGCTTCCGGTATCGGCGCGCTCGACCGTGCTCGCCGGCCTGCTGCAGAACAACGTCTACCCGGATCCGTTCTACTCCACCAACATGAGGTCGATACCCACCGCCGACTTCGCCGTGCCGTGGTGGTACCGGGCGGACTTCTCGCTCGGCACCGAGGCGGGGCTGCGCACCTTCGTCACCGTGAGCGGGGTGCTGTCCAAGGCCGACGTCTGGGTCAACGGCACCCAGGTCGCCACGAGCGGCACCGTCGCCGGCGCGTACACCCAGCACGAGCTGGACCTGACCGCGATCGTCCACAGTGGCGTCAACAGCATCGCCGTCAAGGTGTACCCGAACGACCCCAACCGGGACCTCACCATGGGCTGGATCGATTGGGTGCAGACGCCGCCGGACAAGAACATGGGCATCGTGCGCGACGTGCTGCTGCGCCGGTCCGGCACGGTGGCGCTGCGCAACGCGCACGTGGTCACGAAGCTCAGCACGCCGGCGCTGGACAGCGCGACGCTGACCGCCAAGGCCGACGTGCGCAACGACTCCGCCGCCGCGGTCACCGCGACCGTGACGGGCAGCGTCGCGGGCACCTCGCTGTCCCAGTCCGTGAGCCTGGCCGCGCACGAGACGAGGACGGTCACCTTCCCCCAGGTGACGCTCGCCAACCCGCAGGTGTGGTGGCCGGCCGGCATGGGCGCTCAGCCGCTGTACGACCTGAACCTCACCGCGTCGGCGGGCGGCACGGTCACCGACGCCGCGCACGACCGGTTCGGCGTGCGTGACGTCAAGGCGCCGCTGGACGCGAGCGGCCACCGCCGGTACAGCATCAACGGACGACCGCTGCAGATCCGCGGCGGCGGCTGGTCGCCGGACCTGTTCCTGCGGTGGAACCCCGGGTACGTCGAAGACAAGCTGCGCTACACACTCGACCTCGGACTCAACACCATCCGCCTCGAGGGGCACATCGAGGCGGACGAGTTCTTCGACCTGACCGACCGGTACGGCATCCTCACGCTGCCGGGCTGGGAGTGCTGCGACAAATGGGAGGGCCAGGTCAACGGCGGCGAGCCGGGCGAGCCCTGGACCCCCGGCGACTACCCGATCGCGAAGGCGTCGATGGCCGCCGAGGCCGCTCGGCTGCGCGACCATCCGAGCGTCATCGGGTTCCTCATCGGCAGCGACTTCGCGCCCGACGCGACCATCGAGAAGAACTACGTGGACGCGTTGAACGCGGCCGACTGGCCGACCCCGGTCATCGCCGCGGCGTCGGACAGATCGGCGCCGCTGACCGGCTCGTCCGGGATGAAGATGAGCGGGCCGTACGACTGGATTCCGCCGAACTACTGGTACGACAAGGCGCACTCGGACAGCGGCGGCGCCTGGGGCTTCAACTCGGAGACCAGTGCCGGGCCGGATGTGCCCACAATGGACACGCTCAAGCGGATGATGTCCAGCGCCGAGCTCGACACGCTGTGGCAGAGCCCCACCGCCGCGCAATACCACCGATCTTCGTCGAGCACCTTCAACACGCTGAAGATCTTCGACAACGCCATCACCGGCCGGTACGGGGCGCCGACCGGCCTGGACGACTACGTCCGCAAGGCGCAGCTGGCCCAGTACGAGAACGTCCGGGCGCAGTTCGAGGCGTACCGGCGCAACTTCACCGACTCGTCCAACCCCGCCGACGGCGTCATCTACTGGATGCTCAACAGCGGCTGGACCTCGCTGCACTGGCAGCTGTTCGACTACTACCTGGACCAGAACGGCGCCTACTACGGCGCCAAGAAGGCCAACGAGCCGCTGCACGTGCAGTACTCGTACGACAACCGCTCGGTCGTCGTGGTCAACCAGCGGCACGCCTCGGCCGGCGGTCTCGTCGCCAAGGTGAATCTGTACAACCCTGACGGCACCGAGGTTTTCGCCCAGACCTCGGCGGCGTTGACGGTCCCGGGTGACGGCGGGCGGGCCACCGCGCTGACCGTGCCGTCGTCGATCAGCGGCATCGCCGGCACGTACCTCGCAAAGCTCGTGCTGCTCGACTCCGCGGGAACCGAGGTCAGTCGCAACGTCTACTGGCTGTCGACCGCCGCCGACACCATCGACTGGGCGAGGAACGACTGGTACTACGCGCCGACCACCGGCTACGCCAACCTCAAGGGGCTCTCGAGCATGGCGCAGGCGCCGGTGTCGGCGACGGCCTCGTCGAGCCAGGCGGGCGGCACCACGACGACCACCGTCACGCTCAGGAACACCTCGACCGCGAAGACGCCCGCGTTCTACCTCGACGCACACGTGGTCAACGCGGCCGGCAAGCCGGTGCTGCCGGTCCGGTGGGACGACAACGAGATCAGCCTGTGGCCGGGCGAGTCCAAGACGCTGACCGCCACGTACCGCACGAGCGACCTGGCCGGCGCGACGCCGTCGGTTCGGGTCTCCGGGTGGAACACGACGACGCAGACCGTCCCGGCGACGCCGGCCGGGATCGTGCGGTACGAGGCGGAGAACGCGACGATCTCGCAGGGCACGGTCGCGACCAACCACCTCGGCTACTCCGGCGCCGGGTTCGTGGACTACGCCAACGTCGCCGGCAGCTATGTGCAGTGGTCGGTGAGCGTGCCGGCGGCGGGCACCGCGACGGCGACGTTGCGGATCTCCAACGGCACGACCACGAACCGCCCGATGGACATCACGGTCAACGGCACGGTGGTCGCGGCCGGGGTCGCGTTCAACCCGACCGCCAACTGGGACACCTGGCAGGACGTGACGGTGACCGTCCCGGTGACCGCCGGCACCAACACCATCCGGGCCACGGCCACGACGGCCGGCGGAGGACCGAACGTCGACTACCTCACCGTCCGCTGACCAGCCAAACGGATGGGCGCCGTCACCCGCGGAATCGCCTTCGCGGCCGGGCGGCGGGTGCCGGCATCCGGGCTACGCTGGCGCCGGAGGTGCACATGTTCGGGCTCCTGGTGCGGTTCGATCTCAGAGACGAAGATGCGGCTCGCGCGTTCGATCGCCTCGCCGGCGAAACCGGCGAGGCGGTCCGGTCGAACGAGCCCGGAACGCTGGTGTACACGATGCACCACGTCGTCGACGAGCCGTTGGCGCGGGTGGTCTACGAGGTGTACCGCGATCGCGAGGCGTTCGACGACCACCGGCGCCAGGAGCACACGCGCCGATTCCTCGCCGAATGCGATCGGTACGTCGCGAGCACACGGGTCGAGGGCCTCGTCCCGGGCACGGGTGACAGCCTCTGATGACGGGCGGCGCACCGCGGCTGGCCGGCCAGACCGTCGTCGTGCTCGGCGGGAGCGCCGGCATCGGACTCGAAACGGCCCGTCAGGCCCGCGGCGAGGGCGCCGGGGTCGTTCTCGTCGGCCGCGACCCGGACCGCCTCGCCCGAGCGGCCGCCGAAGTCGATGCCGTGCGCGCTGCCGCCTTCGACGCCGCCGATCCCGACGACCTGCGACGGTTCTTCGCCGACCTGCACGGCCCGGTCGACCACGTGATGGTCACGGCGGGCGGCAACTACTACGCGCGCCTGGCCGAGCTCGACCTCGCCCAGGCGCGCCGCCTGGTCGACGAGCACCTGTGGCTGCCGCTGCACCTGGCCCGCGCCGTCACCGGCAGGCTTCGCACCACGGGATCCCTGCTGTTCATGGGCGGCACCGGCAGCCGGCGTCCCGGCCCCGGCCTGCTGCTGTCCGGTGCGCTGACCGCGGCGATGCCCGCGCTCGTCGCCAACCTCGCGATCGAACTGGCACCGGTCCGGGTCAATCTCGTCGCCGCCGGCTTCGTCGACACCGAGTTGTCCGCCCGGCTCCTCGGCGACGACCTCGATCGGCGCCGCGACCAGCTCCGCGCCACCCTGCCGATCCAGCGCGTCGTCGGTCCGGCCGACGTTGCCGCGCTGGCCGTCCACCTCATGACCAACACGGCGCTCACCGGCGCGACCTACGACGTCGACGGCGGGCAGCACCTCATCTGAGCCGGGCCGGCGCCGCGCCGCCGGGCGAGCCGGACCGCGTGACGAGACGGCCCGGGTCCCGGCGACCGCGGACCGCCTCGCCTCACCCCGCGAGGGTGGTCAGTTGACGTACACGAGCGCGCCCGGCTTGTTCTTCACCGGGGCGTAGACGGCGCTGAAGTAGCCGTTCGGGAAGCATGCCGACGGGCCCGAGAAGCGGTTGAACTTCTGGTTGGCGAAGTTGATCGACCAGTCGACGTTGGAGGCGACGCCGCTGACCAGGTTGCCGTCGGCGCGGTACACGCAGATGATCGTGCCCAGGCCGGAGGTGAGCTTGATCGTGGTCTGGATCGGCGCCGCGGTGGTGCCGCTCACCTTGACCGCGTAGCTCGGCGGCGAGGTGACCGTCGTGGCGTAGGGCAGGTTGTCGACCACGACGCTCTGCACCGCGGTCACGGTGGGGATGTTGACCGGCGTGCACGACGAGAAGTCCTGCAGGGTCACCGACTCGTCCGCCGTGCCGGGGGCGGGCACGTTATTCACGACCGTGGCGCCGAAGTTGGACACCGAGCACTTGATGTAGCTGGTGCCGCCGGGGGTGTTGTAGAAGGTCGCGAGGGTGCCGGTCTTCAGCGGCGCCGAGACCGTGTCGCCGTTGTTCGCGTTGGGGCCGCCGAGGCTGACGTACGTCAGCACGTCGACGGTCGCGGCGTGCGCCGGGGTGGCGGCGAGCCCGGCGCCCAGTACCGCGACCAGCGCGGCGGCGGAGAGGGTCCAGATCTTGCGCATGGCGGGGGCCTTTCTCGTGTGGAGCCGCGCCCGCTAGCGGGCGGAGGCGGCGATGGCCTGTTTGAGGTCGGCGAGGCTCGAGTCGACGGCCAGCGACGTGTTGGTCCGGCTGAACACGACGGTGTTGTGTCCGGCCGCGGCGGGCAGGCCGAACACGGTGTTGATGACCCAGTCGAGCGATCCGGCGATGCCGCAGCCGTCGGCGACCGGGACGCTCACGCTGTTGTCCACGAGGGTGGCGCCGGTGAACGACACCACGAACGCGCCGAAGCCGTTGGGGTCGGAGGCGAGGTCGATGACGCCGGGGTCGCCGGTGATCGGCCCGTTGGGCGGCGGCGGGCTGGTGGTGCCGGTCGTCGGGGCCAGCACGATCGGGCGGCTGTTCGAGCCGATGTAGCAGTGCAGCCCGAAGAGCGCGTTGAACAGGTGGAGCTTGATCGGGAGGCGGAACACCGCGTATGGCTCGCCGGTGGCCAGCGGGACGAACTCGGTGACCGGGCCGGCCAGCTCGACCTGGGCGAACACGCTGGTGACGCCGGGCAGGAAGTTGGCCAGCCCGGGGATGGGCACCTGCAGCGGCGACGAGGTCAGCGTCCGGCCGTTCGCGGGCGGCACGGTGCTGAACACGTTGGCGACGGTGCCGTCGGGGAACTCGACGGTCGGTGAGCCGGCCGGCCAGTACACGCCGAACTGCAGCGTGATCGGCTCGGTCAGCGCGATCGTGGTCGAGCCGATGGTCACGCTGCCGCCGCGGGTCACCGAGATGACGCAGCCGACCTGCTGGTTGCCCGGGTCGGCGAGGACCGGGCTGGACAGCGGGCAGTCGCCCATCCCGGCGTAGATGCCGGTCGGCTTCGCGGCGGCGGCGCCGGCCGGCGACCCGAAGGCGGCGAGCACTCCGGCGGTCATCAGCGCGACCGCGCCGGACAGACGTCTCTTGCGCATGGATTTCCTCCTGCTGGGTTCGGCCGGGTGCGATGAGTTGTAAACCCGTGGAGTATCTAACGTCAACAGACCATTCTCGACGATCAATGATCATCGGTCGAAAACCGCCAGAGTTTTCAATTGGCGAAACATGGCCGCCACGGGTTGACCTGATCGATACTCGCGAGTAACTTGCGGATGGCCGCTTGGAAGGAGTCCCGATGTCCGATCCAGATGATCAGGAAGAACAGCCACAGGGAAAGACCCGGTGGCGCCGATTCGCATTGACCATGGGAATCTCCGCGATGGTCACCGCCGGCCTCGTGGTGCTCACCGGGCAGGGCGTCATCGCCGCCTCGTTCTCGGTGTCCGGCCTGCCGTTCGTGGTGACCGCGGATGAGCTGCAGGGCACCGGATTCGAGCAGTACGCGGTGCTCGACCAGATGGCGCCGGGCAGCCCGAACGAGGGCGACACCGGGGGCCAGCTCATCCTCATCGTGTCGGCGATCGACAACGCCAAGCTGACCAACCTGTGCCAGAGCATCAACCTGGGCGGCACCAACCTGCGGCTCACCGCGGGCAACGCGGAGCACCCCGTCACCGCCACGAAGCTCATCGTCGACTCCGACCTGATCAGCGGCGACGCGTCGTTCACCAAGATCGATATCGGCCAGGACGCCAGCACGCTGACCCGGGTGCCCGGCGCCACCGGCGGGATCGGCATCTTCGGCCAGCAGGCCGAGGCGGTCTCGATCAAGCACCTGCGGCAGAACAACTACGCGACCACGGCCTCGACGTTCAACCTGCCGGGCCTGCGCATGAGCTTCAGCAGCGAGGGCTGCTGAGCGATGCGGGCGCGGCGCTCCTTCCGGCGGTGGCGGCGCAGCCGCCCCTTCTGGGGCGGCCTGTTCATCGTCGCCGCCGCCGTCGAGATCTTCCTGACGGTCAAGGCCCCGCTGCCGGTGGTGCTGCACGTCGGCATGCAGGGCCTGGCCGGCTTTCTCGTGCCGATCATCATGCTGCTGTGCGGGCTGCTGCTGTGGTTCTCTCCCGTCAGCCGGACGTTCTACTCGGTGCTGGCGCTGCTCATGGCGCTCGCCTCCTGGGTCACGTCCAACCTGGGCGGCTTCCTGATCGGCCTGCTGCTGGGCCTGATCGGCGGTTCGCTCGCCTTCGCCTGGCAGCCGGGACCACCGCCGAAGCCCAAGCGGGTGGTCACCGAGGGCGGGTAGCGGCGGCCCGTCACGGCACGACCCATCCGTCTCCGGCCGCGGACCGCTCCGGCACCCCGACCGGATCCGAGTCCGGCCCCATCGCCGGGCTTGGCGTTGCGACCGGGCTCGGCGGGGTCCGGCCGGCCCAGGACCACGCCGTCGCCGGCACCTGGGCGGGCGTGGCGACGAACCGCTCGACGCGCGGGCCGGCGAGGCCCGCCACGGCGGCCACCGTCCAAGCGACGCCGGCCGTCATCCCGGCCAGGAGCGCGATCCCGACCGGCAGCGACACGTGCCGCGCAGCGCCCGATGGCGCCGGACCAGGTGCCGGCGATAAGCGTCACCAGGCCGGCCTCGCCCACGACGACGGCGTCGGCGGCGATGGCCACCGGCGCGCGGAACACACGGAGCGTCCCGGCAACGTACCGCCCGGGCGGCACTGTCAGACCCGGAAGCGGCCCAGCCACCCCACCACTCTGCGGCTGGACCTCGCCGAAGCGGCCGTCGCGTAGGTGGTTACCCCGGCCCGTGCCCAACGGGCCGGGCCTCATCGCCCAGCGCCCATCATCGAGGGCCCTCCCACAGTGATACGAACACCCTGAGTGATTGCGAAGATCTGTCGGAGGCATGTCGGGTCGCTCGTGGGCGGGAATGCGGTAGGCATCAGGGTGCGATGAGCAGGTGTAGGCCTGCCTGCTACACCGCCGAGGTCTTGCGGCCGCGCGCCGCGAGTGTGATGGCCGGATTGAGCGCCGAAGACCTCGCGCTGACCCGCCATCTGGTTCGACCACGCGCCGGAGCCTCCGGAGGCGGAGCCACCGGCGATCTCCGCGGGCACCGGCGACCAATGACCGCGCCGCGGCCGTAACGCCCGGACAGCGGGTGCGGTGGTTCGGCCACCACCGTGTTGAAAAGGGGAATCGGCCCGGCGCCGGCACCGGTGCGGGGCCCGCGGGCCCGAAACGAGCCGCTGCCTGATGGTTCTGCAACCACCGCGGTCGGGGTAACCCCCGGGGACGCCGGTCCTGGATGGGGTTCCGGCCACCGTTGCTTGCGTGAGATAGAGGATTCGTGCACCTGACCCGTGGCGTGATCGGTTGCCTACGGTGACTCCGTCGATGGCGATACGTGATCGGTTAGCGAGGGTGGTGCACGGATGTCCGACGTCGTTACCCGGATTCGGGCGGTGCCGTCCGCCGGTCCGCGGGACCAATTGCTTGACGAGGTGTGTGCCGCCGCGTTCGTGTCGCTGCGCCGCAGCGACCAGCGTGACAAGGGCCGGCGATACGTGCGGGGCCTGCTCGGGGCCCACGGTCGCAAGTCGATCCGCAACATCGCGGCGGTGTCCGACGGTACCGGGGCCCAGCAGGGGCTGCATCACTTCGTCACCAGCTCCACGTGGGACTGGCGTGCCGTGTGGCAGGCGCTGGCCGGTTATGTGTCGAGGCGGGCACCGGGGGGCGCGTGGGTGGTGCGGCCGATGCTGATCCCCAAGGTGGGTGAGCATTCGGTCGGTGTCACGAAACGATTCGTGCGCGACCGGGGACAGGTGATGAACGCGCAGGAGGCCATCGGTGTGTGGCTGGCCGGCGAGGACGCCGGATTCCCGGTGAACTGTCGGTTGCACCTGCCCGACGGCTGGCTGAGCGACCGACGCAAGCGTACGCGGGCCGCGATTCCGGAGGCGCTCGGCGTGGAGAGCCTCACCGACTGTGCGGTGCGGGCGGCCTCCGACGCGGCCGCCGGGCTGCCGGTGCGCCCGGTCGTCCTGGACGCGCGAGAAGGCGACGCTATGGCGGTGGTGCGGCGCCTGCGGGATCGGCAACTTCCCTATCTGGTGCGCGTGTCGCCGGCACTCGGCCTCGGACTGGGGGGTGAGCAGGTGGCCGCGTACCGGATCATGGCCGCGATGGGCCGGCCGCGTCCCGGGCGGCAGCGGGTGGGCGATGCCGCCCTGGTGGCCACGGCGCGGGTGCGGTTGCCGGGCCGGGGCGGTGAGGCCGACCTGTTCGGGTTCGGCGTGCCGGGTCAGCCGTGGCGCGGCCAGCTGTGGCTGACCGACGTGGACGCGGGCGTCGCGGAGCGGATGCGGCTGTGCCGCCTGCTGTCGCGGACCGACAAGGACGCTGCGCTCGCCGACCGGGTGGGGCTGCGTGACTTCTCGGGCCGTTCGTATCACGGCTGGCACCGGCACACGACACTGGCGTCGATCGCCTGCACGGTCGCCGCGCTGAACGAGCGGGCCGAGCGGGCCGCGGGATGGGAGCCGGTGGCGTGACCACCGGGCCGGATCAGTCGGCGGTGTCCGGGCGCTCGGTGCCGATGAGGCGGCGGATCCGGGCGAGCCGCAGCGCCAGGTGCACCTCGAGCTGCCGCTCGGGCTTCTGCCAGTCGGTGCCGAGCAGTTCGGTGATGCGTTCCAGGCGCCGAGCCACGGTGTTGGCGTGAACGTGCAGCCGCTGGGCGGCGTAGGTGGGGCTTCCGCCGGTCTCGAAGTAGGCGTCCAGGGTGTGTGCCAGGTCGGTGGCGCGAAGTTGGTCGTACTCGAGCACCGGGCCGATGGTGGCCTCGACGAAGCCGTCGACGTCGCGGTTGTCCGAGAGCAGCACACCGAAGAAGCCGAGCTCCCGGGCCGAGCCGGCGTTGCCGGCCAGCCCGAGCGCGTTCATCGCCTCCACGCAGCGCCGCGCCTCCCGGTAGCCGTGGTAGACGGCGGCTGGACCCTGCACCGGCCCGGCCGCGCCCACCGTCATCGAGCCGCGCAGCAGCGGACTCAGTTCGGCGTGCACGGCCCGGGCGGTGGCGCCCGGGTCGGTGCCGGGCACCATCAGAACGGCCGCGCCGTTGCGGCTGGTGGCCAGACCACCGACCCGGTGTGCGCGCATCGCCGTCCAGGTCGCCACGTCGGTACTGGGCCGGCCGTCCAGCGCGATCACCAGCAACAGGTGCGGCGTGCTCAGGTCCAGGCCGATGCGCTCGGCGCGACGCTCGAGCTGCTGCGGCGGGATCTGGGGTTCGGCCAACATGTCGTCGAGGACGTCGCTGCGGCCCTCTCCCGCCGGTGGGACATTCTTGCCCGGCCGGGCGAGCAGGACGGCGACGACCGCGGCGACCGCCGCCAGCATGTCCGTGTCAACCGGGCCGTGGTGAAACAGGGTACCGAGGCTCTCCTGGCCGACGCGGATGCCGGTCACGTGCAGGTCGTCGCGGACCGGCACGACACCGGCGGCGGCGTGCGCGGCCATCGCGTACGCCTCTTCGTCCGCCTGCGCCAGCCCCGGCAGCTCGCCGGCCGTACCGATGACCGACCCGTTCACGTGGATGAGCCGCAGCGCGCCGCCCAGCCGCTCGCGGGCGCTGTCGAGCAGGTCCTGCGGGCTGCCGCTGGCGAGCACCAGGTCGAACAGCTCGTGCTCCCAGGTCAGCCGTTCGCGCAGCCGGACAGCCTCCGCGCGGGCCAGCTCGGCGCGGCCGGTCTCGGCGGCGGCGGCCTGCCGGGTCTCATCGAAGTTCAGCGCCCGCTGGATCGCGGCGCCGGCCAGGTCGCCGATCGAGCTGACTAGGGCGACCTCGTCGCGCGTGAAGTTGCGGACGGTGCGGATGCCGACGTACAGCGCGCCGAACGGGCCGGTCGTGCCGGACAGCGGGGTCGCGAGGATCGCGTGCAGGCCCTCGGCGCGCACCGCTTCGTCGACCGCCGGATTGTGCCGGATCCGCGCGTCAGTCATGTAGTCGGCGGACCAGGTCGGCGACGGGTTGCTGAGCACCTCGCTGCCGAGTCCCGCACCCATCGGCACGTGCAGGCCGATGTTGAGGGTGGAGACGTGTCCGTCGGAGACGCGAACCTGGGCGGTCGTCGCACCGTCGGCCCGCAGCGCGATGTAGGCGATATCGGCACCGATCAGTAGACGCGCGCGACGGGCGACGAGCCGCAGCAGCGCGTCGAACTCGAGGGGTGCGGTCAGCTCGCGGCCGAGGTCGACCAGCGACGCGAGTTCCTTCTCGTGGTGCTGATGTCGTTCCAGCTGTGTGCAGAGTGCCAGGGCCAGGTCGGCGGCCTCCTGCAGGCCCTCCTTGTCGTCGGCCGCGGCGACCGCGGCGCCGATGCGCTGACGCAGATGGGCCGCCGTGCCGCCCTGGGCGAGGATTTCCAGTACGCACAAGGCTGAGCTGTCGCCGTTCGGCAACGTTCCTCCATGTGTTCCCCCGTTGTCGCCGCGCCGTCCAGCCGCGGCTCCCAGAGCGAGGCTACCGACGGCGATCGATTTCGCCAAACGGTGATGGCCCGGTCACCGCCGCGGCGGCAGGATCTGTCGCTCGCCCACCTTCCGGCCGCGCGCCCCAGCCATGAGAATGAGCGAGGCCGATCGATAGCGTTCGGTCGTCCTCACGGGGAGGGATCGTGCTGGAGATTCAGGACTACAGGTTGTCCTTGCGGCGTAGCGCCGAGGCGCGGACCAGGCCGGATCGACCGTCCACATTCGTTCTGAACGGTCGCGAGTGGTACCTGCTGCCGGGTGTCTTCGCGCCGGTGTTCTCGCCGACCACGGGCTTCGCGCTGGACCTGCTCGGCCTGGACGTGGAGGTGCCGTCGTCGATGCTGGAGATCGGCTGCGGCACCGGTGTGATCGCGGTGTCCGCCGCCCTGGCCGGATGCCAGCGGGTGGTGGCCTCGGACATCAACCCCGATGCCGTATGTAACGCCGCGCTCAACGCGAGCCGGCACCACTGCTCGCCGAGCGTGCGCGCCGTCTATGGTGATCTCTTCTCCGGGCTGGACCCGGCGGAACGCTTCGATCTGGTGTACTGGCATTCGAACTACGTCCACGCGCCGGGCAGCTACCGGTACGCATCCATCGATGAGTGTGCGTACGTCGATCCAGGATACGCGGCGCATCGCCGCTTCCTGCATGAGGCGCCCGGCTGGGTCACACCGGGCGGCCGGGTCCTGCTGCACTTCAGCGGGCGCGGCGATCGCGAGGAGCTCGAGCGACTCGCCGGGGAGACCGGGCGGCGGCTGTCGGTGTTGCGCCGCCACACCTATACCGAGGGCGATCACACCATCGAGCACCTGCTCATCGAGATCCGGCCACGGTGAACGTGCGGGAACAGGCGATGCGCACGCTGCTGGTCGACAACTACGACTCGTTCACCTACAACCTCTTCCACTACCTGGCGGAGATCAACGGCTCCGAGCCCGAGGTCGTGGTCAACGACGATCCTCGGTGGCGCCCGGAGCACCGGGTGTTCTTCGACAACGTGGTGATCTCTCCGGGCCCCGGCCACCCGGGCCGGGACGCGGACTTCGGGATCTGCCGCGACCTCATCCGCGCCGGCGACGTACCTGTGCTCGGGGTTTGCCTGGGACACCAGGGCCTGGCCGAGGCGTACGGCGGCGAGGTGAGCCGAGCTCCCGAGCCGTTCCACGGCCGCTCCTCGACCATCCGCCACGACGGCCTCGACCTGTTCGACGGCCTGCCGCCCGCGTTCCCGGTGGCCCGCTACCACTCGCTGGCGGTGAGCCGGGTCCCCGGTGAGCTTGCGGAAACCGCGTGGACCGCCGACGGCCTGGTGATGGGCCTGCGGCACCGGCGGCTGCCGCAGTGGGGGGTCCAGTTCCATCCCGAGTCCATCGGCGGTCGGCACGGCCGGGCGATCCTGGCCAACTTCCGGGACCTCACGGTCAGTCGCGGGCGTCCGCGGCGGCGGACCAGGCCCTCCGCCGTGGTGCCGGCCCAGGCCGCCCGGCCCGCCCGCCGGCTGCGGGTGCTGACCCGCACCGTCCCGGCCGGGTGCGACGGCGAGGTCGCCTACTCCGAGCTGTTCCAGGGACGCGATCATGCGTACTGGCTGGACAGCAGCCGGTCCGAGGGCGAGACCGGGCGGTTCTCGATGATGGGCGACGCGATCGGGCCCTTGGCCCGAGTGCTCCGCGCCGACGTCGTCGCCGGCACACTGACCGTACGCTCGGCGCGCGGCACCCGCGTGTTCGACGGTGAGCTGCTGCGTTGGCTCGCCGACGACCTCGCCGCAGCGCGGATCGACGACCCGGGACTGCCCGGCGGCTTCGCGCTCGGCTGGGTCGGCTACCTGGGGTACGAGCTGAAGGCCAAGTGCGGTGCCCGGCTCACCCATCGCTCCGACGACCCGGACGCCGTACTCGTGTTCGCCGACCGCGCCGTGCTCATCGACCACCAAGAGGGCGTCATGCACCTGCTGGCGCTCGCCGAGGACGGTGCCGAGGCCGCCGCCCGGGACTGGTTGGCGGGCACCGCGGCCCGCCTGGCCGCGATGGCCGGTACGCGGTTGCCGGCGCCGGAGGCTCCGCCGCCGCTGCCCGAGCTGCGGGTGCGCCATGGGCGGGCCGAGTACATCGACCTGATCGAGCGCAGCCAGGCCCAGATCGCCGCGGGAGAGAGCTACGAGATCTGCCTGACGAACCAGATCGAGGCGGACGGCGGCCTGCGGGTGTGGCCGACCTACCGGTACCTGCGGCGGGAGAACCCCGCGTGGTTCGGCGCGCTGCTGGAGTTCGGCGACGTCAACGTGCTGAGCACCTCGCCCGAACGGTTCCTGCGGGTCGGCGCCGGCGGTGCCGTGGAGTCGCGGCCCATCAAGGGAACCCGGCCGCGGGGCGCGACGCCGGACGAGGACCGCGCGCTCGCCGCCGACCTGGCCGCCGACGTCAAGGACCGGGCCGAGAACCTGATGATCGTCGATCTGGTTCGCAACGACCTGGGTCGCTGCTCCCGGATCGGCTCGGTCACCGCCGACGACGTGTTCCGCATCGAGACCCACCCGCTGGCACACCAGCTCGTGAGCACCGTGACCGCGCGGCTGCGGCCGGACAGCACCGCGGTGGACTGCGTCCGCGCGGCGTTCCCGCCCGGCTCGATGACGGGGGCGCCGAAGGCGCGGACCATGGAGATCCTGGACCGGCTGGAGGGCGGCCCGCGCGGTATCTACGCGGGCGTCATGGGCTACTTCTCGCTGACCGGCGCCGCCGATCTGAGCGTGGTGATCCGCACGGTCGTGGTCACCCGCGACCGGGTCCGGTACGGCGTCGGTGGGGCCATCACCGCCCTGTCCGACCCTGCCGCCGAGGTCGCGGAGACGGTCGTGAAGGCCGCGCCGCTGCGAGCGCTGGCCGGCGCTCACGCGCAGCTGCTCGGGGTGCTGGCCGGGTCGGAGCCGGCGAAGTAGCGGGCGGGCCGGGTCCGGCTCAGGGCAGCCGGACCCGGCCCGTGCGGAAAGCGTGTGCCACCAAGGCCGCACGGTCGCGCTGACCGGTTTTGGACAGCAGATGATTGACGTGGGTCTTGACCGTCACCTCGGAGATGAAGAGGCGTTGCGCGATCTCGGCGTTCGAGTGGCCGTGACAGATCTCGGTGAGCACCTCGACCTCACGCGCGGTCAGGCCGTCCTCGTGAATCTCCACCGGCGGGGCGGGATCGGGCCGCGGTAACGGCGCCGGCGGCGGCGCGGGCCTGGCGACGAACGTCTCGATGACCCGCCGCTGCACCGAGGGATCGAGTTGCGCCTCACCGGCCGCGACGGTCAGGATGGCCTGCCGGATCTCGTGGGCGCCGGCGTTCTTGGTGAGGAAACCGCGCGCGCCGCTGCGCAGTGCCCGGAACACGGATTCGTCGTCGGCGAACGTGGTGAGCACGACGATGCGCGCGCGGCTGCCGTCGGCGACGAGTCGCTCGATCGCGCCGATGCCGTCGAGGGATGGCATGCCGAGGTCCATCAGGACGACGTCGGGGTCGGCCGCCGCGGTCTGGCGCACGGCGTCGTGCCCGTCGACGGCGACACCGACCACCTCGATGCCGTCCAGCAGGCCGAGCATGGTGGCTAGGCCCTCCCGGACCAGACGCTGATCATCGGCGATGAGAACCCTGACGGTCACACCGAATTCTCTCATGTCCGCGACGGCGGATTCACGAGCGACGAGACCGGCGATGCCTCCGAATCGGTGAGCGCCCGGACCGGCAATGCCGCCGGATCGGCGAGGATCTCCGCCGGAACGAGCTCCGGCACCTGCGCCAGCGGCCCATCCAGGATCGCCAGCGTGGATCGGCTCAGGTGCAGCGCCACCGCGAGCACCACCACGACCGCCAGCGGCACGAGAATGGCGGCGCGCAGGCCGTAGTGGTCGGCGAGAACACCCGCGAGCAGCGGCCCGGCCCACTGGACGGACTGCATGCCGAAGCGGGTCACGGCCGTCACCCGACCGCTGTAGCCGTCCGGCACGACCCGCACCTCGTACGACTCGAGCACGACGTTGAGCGGCACCATCGCCGTCATGGCGACCAGCAGGACCGCGCCGATCTGCCAGGGTCGGGGCACGAGGGTGACGGCGGCGAACGAGACGGCGAACACCCACATTGCCGAGGTCAGGATCCGGCGGGCCGGCAACCGGCGCAGCGCGAGCGGGCCGGCGATCGAACCGAGCACGCCGCCGAGCAGCGCCGTCGCGTTGACCGCGCCGATGGTCGCCGGTCCGCCGCCGCGGTGGCGGACCAGGGCGATGAGCAACAGGAAGAAGCCCTGGGCGGCCGCGTTGAGCAACGCTCCCCAGACGACGGTGAAGCGCAGGTACGGATGCCGCAGCACCAGCCGTACGCCGTCGGCGATGTCGGCCGTCACGGGTACCCGGCGCTCGCGTTCGGCGCGGTCGGGGCCTAGCGGCTTGCGGATCAGCGCGACGCCCAGCGCGGCGAGAACGAACGAGATCGCGTCGGCGAGGAACGGCAGCCAGCGGGCGACGGCGAACAGCGCACCGCCCAGCGGCGAGCCGAGCAGCTGTGCGGTCAGGTCTCGGCCGAGGCCCTGCGCGGTGGCCTGTCCGATCCGGCCGGTGCCGACCAGCCGCCGCAGGACGGGCGCCGAGACGCCGAAGGTCAACCCCGTGGCGAGCCCGCTGACCGTGGCCGCGGCCAGCAGCGCGGGCATCGACACGGGACCGCCGCGCGCGAAAAGGGCCACGGTGCCGAGCGCGCCCGCCTGGACCAGCGAACCGGTAATCATGACGGCTCGCCGGGAGATCCGGTCGGCGAGGCCGCCGCCCACCAGCGTCATCAGCTGTGATGCGATCAGGTTGGCCGCCGTCAGCGCGCCGGCCCGGGCCACTGAGCCGGTCGTGTACAGCACCAGCAGCGGGTAGGCGAGCGTCGACATGCTGCTGCCGAGCGCCGATAACCCGTTCCCGATCCACCAGCTCATGTAGTCGCGGTCTCGCCATAGCGTTGACGCAGACGGGGGCATCGGTACCTCTTCAAACGGTCGTCGATTCGGCCCCCTCGATGCTGCCGTCCACCGGCCCGCCACGGCCAGGCAGGCAACCGGCAGGGGCAATTGCCGCATCCGTTGCCTGGAACGCCGTCCGGCGCCGTGGACATCATCCTTGCGACCTGACCGCCGTCGGCGCGCTTACCGAGAGCAGCAGAGGAGAGAGTGCCCATGTCCGTGCCTACCCGGTCGAGGACGACCACTGGCGGGAACACGCCCCAGGCATCGCCGGCGGTTCCGGACACCTTGCACGACACGATCGTCGAGACTGTCCGCGCAGTGATCGGCGTCATGTCCGCGGACATCCCGCCGGACGTGGTGCTGACCGCGATCGGCGTCACCTCCCTGCAGCTCGGCCAGATCTGCGCCCGGCTCGGCGACCGGCTGGGCCGCCCGGTGCCCCTGTCGCAGATGTTCACGACCCGGACCGTGCGGTCGCTGGCGGCGTGGCTGGCGCGAACAGGTGCCGAAGCCCCGATGCGGCAGTCACCGGCGGAGCCGGACGCGGCCATGACACCCCTGACCGGCATGCCGGCGTTCATGTTCATGAAGCACGTCTTCAAGCCCGACGACCTCTCGCTGCACTGCGTACGCAGCTGGCGCATCGAGGGTCGCCCGGACCGCAGGGCGCTGCGGGCCGCGGTCGCCTCCATCCACGAGCGGCACGCGTACTTGAGCGCCGTCTACAAGTTCAAGCAGGTCCCATACGCCGAACCGTCCGGCTTGCCCGCCCCTCGGCTGATCGAGTTCCTGGTCGACAACGAGGAACAGTCCCACGAGCTGCTGGCCGTCGAGCTGGCCCGGCCGTTCCGCCTGGTCCAGGGCGACGTGTGGCGCGCCGTCTACGTGGCCGTGCGGGAGGTTCCGGTCACCCTGTTCGGCTTCGCCGTGCACCATGTCGCCTTCGACGGCGGGTCCGCCGGGCTGATGGCCGGCGACCTGGCCCGCGCCTACAACGCGGCCAGGAAGGGCGAGCCGCTCAAGCTGCCGCCGACGCCGACGCTGCCGCAGGTCGCCGCGGCACGCGCCGAACACCTCCCGTACGTGGACCTGCCCGGCCAGCGTGACTACTGGACAAAGGCGCTCGACGGCGTACGTATGCTGACCTTCCCCGGTGGGGCCGAGAGCCCGAAAGGCACACCAAGCCGCATGTTCGACCGCCCGCTGCCGGAAGGCACGGTCGTCGGCGTGCGCCGCCTCGCCTCGGCACACCAGGTGAGCCCGTTCTCGGTCTATCTCAGCGCGTACGCCCAGGCGATGGCGGAGCTGACCGGCGAGCACGACTTCGGCGTCGGCACCGTGGTGAACCGTCGCAGCAACAGCACGCTCGGCGGCACGGTCGGCTGCGTCATCAACATCGTCTGCCTGCGCCCGCACCCGGACCCACGGATCTCGCCCGCCGACGCCATCGATCGGACCGCCCGGGCCGTGACCGAGGCGTTCGCCGCCCAGGACGTGCCCGTACCCGAGGTGGTGGAGCTGCACCGCAACCCGGCCGCCGGCGACCGCAACGCGCTGTGGCAGACCATGTTCCTGCTGCAGGACAACAATCCGGGCGAGCTGCCGCTGGACGGGCTGACGACGCGCTTCTTCCGCCCGCACTACCCGGGCGTCGCGAGCGAGGTCTACGCCGAGGTCTGGCCGGCCGCGGACGGCAGCGCCCGGCTGGTCGTCGCGTACCACCCCGACCGGGTGTCCGGCGAGTTCTGCTCGCGGCTGGCCGACGCCTTCGCCGCCCGCATCACCACCTACCTGCGCGGATCGTCGTGACCGGCGGGGCGGTCCGGACGCCGGCGATCGTCAGCCGGTTCGGCAGCAGCACGCCCCGGTTCCGGCTGCTCTGTCTGCCGCAGGCCGGCGGCACCGCCAGCTCGTTCGCCGCCTGGCGCCCGGCCGTTCCCGTCGGCGTCGAGGTCGCCACGGTCGGCCTGCCGGGCCGCGGCACCCGCGCCGCCGAGCCCGCTCCCGGCACCGTGCAGGAGCTGGCCGACTCGCTCGTCGAGGACCTGCGGGACGCGGTCACCAGCCCGTACGCGCTGTTCGGCCACAGCTTCGGCGCCCTGGTGGCGTACGAGCTGACCCGGCGCATCGAGCTGGCCGGGCTCCCGGCGCCGACCGCCCTGCTGGTGTCCGCGTCCCGCCCGCCGCACGACCCGCTGACCGGGCGGGTGTCGCAGCTCGACGACGACGGCCTGCTGCGCTGGCTGGAGCGCATCGGCGGCGTGCCGCCGGAGCTGCGCCGGTACACGCGGTTCCTGCGGTACGCCATGGACACCATCCGCACCGACCTCGCGCTGGCCCAACGCTACCGGGTGGCCGAGCCGGCACCGGTTCACTGCGACCTACGGGTGTTCGGCGGATCGGGCGACGTGCTGGCCCGGCGCGAGCAGCTGGAGTCGTGGCGGCCCTGCGCGGCGGCCGGTTTCTCGGTCACCGTGCTGCCCGGCGGGCACGCGTACCCGTACGCGGATCCCCATCGGACCCTGACCGCGCTGCTGCATGCGGCGGCGCCCCCATTACTCGGAAAGGAGATCATGGCGTGAACCATGGCACCCGTACCTTGGCGCCCGCCGGCGTTCGCGAGCAGACCCGTCGATACCTCGAGGAGCACATCGACCAGCTGTTTCGCGACGACGAGGACATCGTCGCCGCCGGGTTGATCGACTCGATGTTCATGGTCCAGCTGGTCGGCTTCGCCGAAGGCGAGTTCGGCATCGAGGTGGACACCGGCGAGCTGAATCTCACGCACTTCTGCTCGGTGGACGCGATCACCGCGTTCGTCCTGGGCAAGGCGACGACCCTGACGGAGGACTGAGATGGATGATGTGTTCGGCATCAGCGTCAAGCAGGTTCACGGCGCGGACCTCGGTTCGGCGGCCGAGGCCGAGGCGGACTGGATGCGCGAGCGCCTGACCACGACCGGCGCGGTCCTGCTGCGCGGCGCCCGTGCCTCGGGCATCGCGGAGTTCCAGCACGCGCTGCAGGCGGTGGGTTTCGCGCCGCTGCAGTACACGGAGCGCTCCACCCCGCGCAGCGAGGTCGTGGACGGTGTCTTCACCTCGACCGAGTACGCCGCCCGCGAGGTGATCCCGCAGCACAACGAGTCGAGCTACGCCGCCGAGTGGCCGGGCCGCCTGGCGTTCCACTGCGTCAGTCCTGCGCTGACCGGGGGAGCGACCCCGATCGCCGACGTGTCGGCCGTGCTGCGCGACGTGCCGGCCCGGATCCGGGCGGCGGTCGAGGAGCGGGGCCTGCGCTACGTACGCAACTACGGCAGCGGCGTCGGCCTGGACTGGCGCGCGGCGTTCCAGACCCGGAGCCGGGCCGCGGTCGAGGACTACTGCCGGGCCAAGGGCATGGACTTCCAGTGGCGCGACGACGACTGCCTGCGGACCAGCCGGCAGGCGCCCGGCCTCGCTGTCAACCCCGTCACCGGCGCCGCCATCTGGTTCAACCACCTCGTGCTGTTCCACCAGTCGGCGCTGCGGCCCGAGGTGCGCTCGGCGCTGGTCAGCGTGCTCGGCGAGGACGGCCTGCCGAACGACGTCTTCTTCGGCGACGGCGCGCCGATCCCGGACGACGACGTCAACGAGGTGCGCTGGGCGTTCGCCAGGCACACCCGCCGCTTCGACTGGGAGCGCAACGACCTGCTGGTGATCGACAACATGTGGTGGTCGCACGGCCGGGAGGCGTTCACCGGCAAGCGCCGCATCCTCGTGTCCATGTCGGACGTCGTCTCGGCGCGGCAGCCGGCGCTGGCGCCCTGATCCGGGAAAGGCCACCAGGTTGACGCAACAGATCCAGACTGAGCGAACCGATGCGGTGCGCCTGCTGGCCACCGCCACGGATCACTTCCCGCCAGCCATGGTTTCGCGCCAGCGGCTCGTCGGGCGTGGCGCGGTCGAGGTGGGTTCCGACGGGGCCGAGGTGCGGCTCTCCGACGGCCGGGTGGCCCTGGACTTCGGCAGCTACGCCGTGCCCCTGTTCGGGCACCGGCCGCCGCACGTGGTCCGGGCCGTGCATGAGGCTCTCGACACGATGCCCACCTCGACCCGGCTGCTCGCCAACCCCTACGCGGTCCGCTTCGGCGAGACGCTGACCCAGCTCGTCGCTCCTGCGCGCCTGGATCGGGTGTGGCTCGGGCTGAACGGCTCGGACGTGGTCGAGGCGGCGCTGAAGCTCGCCATCGCTCGCACGGGCCGCCCGGCCGTACTCGCGGTCGAGGGCGGCTTCCACGGCAAGACCATGGCCGCGCTCGCCGCCACGTCCGACCCGCCGCGTCGGCAGCCGATGGCGGGTTTCCTCGGCGACGTGCGCCACCTGCCGCCGCGGGCCGACGCGGTGGCCGAGGCGGCCCGGGAGCGGCCGTTCGCGGCGCTGATCCTGGAACCGGTGCAGGGCGAGGGCGGCGGCCGGGTGCTCGATCCGGCGCTGCTGCGCCGGTGGAGCCAGGATGCGCACCGGGCCGGCGCCTTCGTGATCGCCGATGAGATCCAGTGCGGACTGCGCCGGTGCGGCCCGGTGTCCGTCGCCGTCGCCGCGGGCGCGGAGCCGGACGCCGTGCTGTTCGGCAAGCCGTTGGGTGGCGGCGTCATGCCGCTGTCGGCGGTGCTCGCCACCGAGTCCCTGTACGCGCCGCTCGCTGAGGACGCCTACTTCCACACGGCCACGTTCAGCGGCCATCCGCTGTCGTGTGCGGCGGGGATCGCGGCGCTCGAGCTGCTCGCCGAGTACGGGGAACAATTCGCGGCCACCGCGGCCGCGCTGCGCGACTGCGTCGAACCGGTTCTGCGGCGGTTTCCGGACGTGCTCGCCGGTGGCCACACGACCGGGCTCTTCGGCGTGCTCACCTTCGCGACGCTGGAGCAGGCCGGGCTCGCGTTGCTGGAATGCGCGCGACGCGGCCTGCTGCTCGCCCCGTGCCTCACCGCGCCCGCCGTGCTGCGGTTGCTGCCGCCGGTCGTGACTTCGGTGGAACAGTTCGAGCGGGCGGCCGGCGCCCTGCGCCAGGCGTGCGAAGCGGTGCGGCGCAAGGCCGTCCGATGAGCTCGGCGGTTCCCGCCCCGGCGTACCGGGCGGGAACCGCCGGCGGCTCAGTTCTGCCTGCCGGTGACGTAGTCGCGGACCACGTTGAGGACCTCGTACTCGTAGACCTCCCCGCGTCGTACCTGGATCATCGAGGCGTCGACGAGCTCGGCGAGCAGGTTGAGGTTCGCCATTCCGGCCGTCCCTGTGAACCGCGGCGTCCGCACCAGGTCGTCGATCGTGAAACGGCTCGGCCCGGCCGCCAGGTGGTGCAGCAAGTCCCGTTGTGCCGCGGTCAGCAGGTCGTAGCTCCACTGTACGCCGGCCGCCAGGGGCCGGTTGTGCGACAGCCCGCCGATGTTGGCCGGCCCGAGCATGGGCAGTATCGGCCCACCGCGCAGCAGGGTGGTCAGCGAGATGGACCGCAACCGTTGCGCCGCGGCCTCAATGGCCAGGGGCAGCCCGTCGAGGCGGCGGCAGAGGTTGAGCACCACTGCCATCTGGTCGCTCAGATCGAGCGTCGGCACGGCCGACCCCACCCGGTTCACGAACAGCTCGGCGGCGTCCGAGGAACCGCTCGGCAGGTGTGTCCAGGGCGCGACCTCCCAGACGTACGCGGCGGTGAGCGCGAGCGGGCGGCGCGAGGTGACGATCAGCGACAGCCGCGGATGTTCCGCGAGCATCTGCTGGATGACGTGCGACGCCGAGTTCACGACGTGTTCGGCGTTGTCGATGACCAGCAGGAGGTTGGTGTCCGGCTCGTCGGCGGGGTCGCCCGCGACGGGTGGCATCCCCTGCTCGATGGCCTGGCGCACATTCCGGCGGCCGCCTGTCTCGTCGTCGACTTCGGGCGGCACCCCACCCAGCTCGACGACGGAGACGCCGTCGGCGAACATCGGCTGGATCCGCGCGGCGGCGGCGAGCGCGAGCCGGGTCTTGCCGGCACCGGCCGGCCCGGTCAGCACGGTCACCCGGCCGCGCTGGACCGCCGTCGCGATCTGACGGAGATCGGCTTGCCGGCCGACCAGGTCGGTACGCGGCCGGATGCCGTGCCACGAGGACCGGGAGCCGTCGAACAATCCAGCCGGCGAATCCACCATGTCGATCGTGGCGACCGCGTGGCGCTGCTCCGGAGAGATCTCGATACCGCCGCCGGTCGTCGACGCGGAGAATGCCGCCAGGATCAGCTCGACGGAGGCGCGCCGCGGGTTCTTGTTCGTGCCGGTTTCGAGATTGCGAATGGTCCGGACGCTGACACCGGATCTCTCGGCGAGTTCCTCCTGGCTCCAGCCCGCGACTTTACGCTGGCTGACCAGGAGATTACGGAAATGGTTGACCTTCATCTCTCCCCCATGAGACGGGCGCTCGGAATACGGGGAGACTTTTCGGCCTGCCCGTTCGCCGCGTGCCGCCGGTGCTGTGCCGTGCAGAGCGCAGCCCGGGGCCGCACGCCGCGGACCCGGGGGATCCGTGCCTGCTGTCGATTACGGGCTGCCGCATCCGTCAATGAATGCGCTATTGTCCACTTTGTCGTGATATCTGGACGCTGGTCGTTCACGGAGCCGAAAAGCCGACCGGAAGCGCTTTCGACCTGCGAAAGTTGTCCAGAACATACGCCGCGGCTCAAGGGGGAACAACCCTGGTCCGTCCCGCGGCTCACCGCCACGCAGGGGGCAATACGTCGTCAGCGTGCGACGATCTCCGCCGCAGTGACGTGGGTCATAAACCAGTTTCGCCAATAATGTGTCAAGTCCGCCATCGGCCGGCGCCTTCGCGCAATGGTCATGCGGGAATGCTCAGCAGCACGCGAAAACCCGAGCCGGCCGGCCCCGCCTCAAGGGTGCCGCCGAGCAGCTCGGCCCGCTCCCGCATGCCGCGCAGGCCGGTGCCGGTGCCACTGGACGCGAGCCCCTCGGGCCGGGCCTCGGGCGGCCGCGGTCCGGTCGCGGCCGTGTCGCACACCTCGACCTCGACCGTTTTGGGGAGGTAGCTCAGCCGCACGCTCACGTCGTTGCCGGGAGCGTGTTTACGGGCGTTGGTCAGCGCCTCCTGTACGACGCGCCGGGCCGCCTGCGCCGCTTCGGGCGCCAACGGCCGCGCCGGCCCGGTCTCGCGGAAACCGGCCCCGTTGTCGCGGGCCAGGTCGCCCAGGCGCCGGGCCAGCGGCAGATGCTCGCCGCGCAGCGCCAGGAGCGCCTCCCGCGCCTCCTCGAGACCGTCGTTCGCCATCCGCCGGGCCGCGTGCACCCGTGGGCGGATCTCGGACAGGTCACCCCCGCACTCCATCATCAGCAGTGCCACCTCGAGGTGGACCAGCTGGGCCGAAAGGCTGTGCGAGAGCACGTCGTGCATATCGCGGGCGATGCGGGCTCGCTCGGCCAGGATCGCCGCTTCGGCCTGCGCCGCGCGGGCCTGCTGCTCGGCCGCCCGGGCCGCCCGTTCCTGCTCGAGCGCGTGTTGCTGCTGGGCCAGCGCGTAGTGGGTCCGGGCCCGCGCCTCGCGGTCCAGCCGGCTCAGGTAACCGCCGGCCAGGCAGGCCAGGGTGATCAAGGAGATCGGCTCCCAGGCGTGCCCGCGGCCAGCGAGGCAGAGCGCGACGTTACCGGCGAGCGCTTGGCCGACGGCCATGGCTCTGGGCGCGAGGTGCAGGAAGGCGACGGCGGAGACCCACAGCGTGCCGAGGGCCATCAGTTCGGAGCCGAGCAGCCGGGCGGCCACGATAACCGCGACCAGCCCGGCCAGGTAACCGGCGAGAGCCTTGGCGTCGTGGCGCAGCGCGGCCCCGCGGCTGCGCAGCGCCAGCGCGAGCAGCGCCACACCCACCAGCGCGAGCGCCACCCGCCGGCCCTGCGGGTGCGGGCCGGGCGGCACCTTGACGACGGCCAGGACCACGCCGCCCACCACTAGGCCGATCCGCAGTCGGCGGACCAGCCTCCGGGCGCGTGCTCCGCCGAAGCGGTGCACCGCTTCGGCGGAGGGCCAGGAGGTCCACGTGTGCTCGGCGGCCATCGTCAGCTCGCGACGGCGACCCCGGTGCGCAGGCGGCTCGCCCGCCAGGTCACCACGGCCGTGCGGGTGAGCAGGACGGCACCGAAGGAGAAGAGCAGCGGTCCCTCGCCGGTGTACACGCCCGCGGCGTGACCGGCCGAGTAGACTGCGGCGCGGGCGACGAACACGGCGAGCCAGACGGCGATCGCCACCGGGGTGGCCTTGGACCACACGTTGTCCTCGGCGTCGCGCCACACCTTAACGATGAACCCATAGATCACGCCCATCACCGCACCGACCGCGACGACGGCGACGTCGAGCGCGATCGAGAGGTTGCGGTGCTGCGGGTCGACCAGATCCGGGGAGAGCAGACCGAAGGCGGCCGGGATCAGGGGCAGCACCCAGAAGGTCCAGTTCACCTTGCGGGCCCGGAACTGCAGGATGAGGACCACGACGAGCACCACGGTCGCTATCAGGGTCGCCAGGTCATGGGACATCGTTCGCCTCCTGGGCCAACTCGTTCGGGCGTGGGGCATGCCTGCGTCTCGGCACCTTAACGGGGCAATGTGCGCATCGGTCGCTTGTTGCGAGATCACCGACAGATGGTCCGTAATTCCTCACCACGATATAGGGCAGCCCGGCGGCGCGCGTCCACGCCTGGGTGGAGACCCGGCCGCCCCGAAATGCCGGTGCCGCCCCCGATGGCCTGCGGTCTCCACCCACGGGTGGACGCCGGTACCGGTAACCGGGAGGCCGACGGCAGCGAACCAGCAACATCTATTGCCGGTCGGCTGCCTGGCTACACGGCCCGCCGACCGACACGATCGGCGGGCCGGAACTCATGCCGTCCGGGACCCGACGATGTGGAGACCGAAGTGACACTGTCGCCTCTGGCAGCGGTCCTACCGCTGACCCCTCTGCAGGAGGGCATGTTGTTCCATGCCCTATACGACGACGAGGGCGTGGACGTCTACCACATCCAGGTCGCCTTCGGCATCGACGGCGACGTCGACGCGGAGCGCATGTCCGAGGCCTGCACCACGCTGCTGAACCGGCACGACGCACTGCGCGCCGGCTTCCAGCAGCGCAAGTCGGGCGAACCGGTGCAGCTCATCCGCCGCGAGGTGCGGGCGCCGTGGACCGAGTTCGACCTGCGTGAGGTGGAGCCGGCCCGGCGGGAGGGTCGCCTGCGCGAGCTGCTCGCCGCCGAGCGCCTGCGCCGCTTCGACATGACCAACCCGCCGCTGATGCGCTTCGCCTTCGCCACGCTCGGCGAGGGTCGCCACGTGCTGGCGCTCACCTATCACCACATCCTGCTGGACGGCTGGTCGCTTCCGCTGGTCCTGCGCGACCTGCTGACCGTGTACGCCGCTGGCGCCGACGCCCTCGCCGACCCCCCCGCCTCGTTCGGCGGCTACCTGTCCTGGCTCGCCGCCCAGGATTGCGCCGGCGCCGAGCGCGCGTGGCGCGACGCGCTCTCGGGACTGGCCGCGCCGACGCTGGTGGCGCCGGGCCTCGACGCCGCCGGATCCGCGGCGATGCCAAGGCTCGCCGTGCGCACGCTGCCCGCCACGGCCACCGAGGCGCTCACCCGGGCGGCCCGCGGCCACCGGCTCACCCTCAACACCGTGGTGCAGGGAGCGTGGGCGACCGTACTCAGCCACCTCGCCGGTCGCGACGACGTGATCTTCGGCAGCACCGACGCGGGCCGACCGCCGGAGCTCGCCGGCGTCGAGGACATCGTCGGCCTGCTGATGAACGCCGTGCCGGTCCGGGCCCGGCTCGACCCGGCGGAGCCGATCACCGGCCTGCTGAGCCGGCTGCAGGCCGAGCAGTCGGCCCTGCGGGCGCACGGCCACCTGGGCCTGGCCGAGATCCAGCGGCTCGCCGGACACGGCGAGCTGTTCGACACCTCCACCGGCTTCGGCAACGCCCCGATGACCTTCGACGCCGGTCAGGCGGTGCACGGGCTGCGCGTGACCGCGCTCTCAGCGGACGATGACACCGGCGCCGAGGCGCCGACCGGAGCCACGCACTACGCGCTGAGCCTGGTCGCTGTGCCCAGCGAATGCCTGCGGCTGGAGCTGAACTACCGCCCCGACGCCTTCGCGGACGCCGCCGCCGAGCGGATCCTCGACCGGTTGATCGCGGTGCTGGACACCTTCGTCGCCGCCCCGGACACGCCGGTCGGCCACATCGAGCAGGTCGGCGCGGCGGAGCGCGGCATGCTGCTGGAGAACTGGGCGGGTATGGCCGTGCCCGCGCCCGAGGTGACCGTGCCGGACCTGGTCGAACGGCAGGCCGCGCGAACACCGGGCGCGCCGGCCGTGGTGCTGGGCGAGCGGCGGATGAGCTATGCCGAGTTGAACACCGCGGCGAACCGGCTGGCCCGGGTGCTCGTCCGGCACGGCGTGGGACCCGAGCGCTTCGCCGCGGTGGCGCTGCCCCGATCGGCCGACCTGATCGTCGCGCTGCTGGCCGTCCTCAAGACCGGAGGCGCCTATTCGCCGGTCGATCCCGCCTATCCGGCCGAGCGGGTCTCGTTCATGCTCGGCGACCTGGCGCCCGTCGTCGTCCTGGCCACGGCGGACGTGCCGGCCGCGCCCGGCGCGCTGCGACTGGACGACCCGAGCTTCGCCGCCGCCTTGGCAGGCGAGGACGGCAGCGACCTCACAGACGCCGAACGTACGGCACCGCTGACACCGGGCAACGCCGCGTACGTGATCTACACCTCGGGCTCCACCGGCCGGCCCAAGGGCGTTCTCGTGGAGCACCGGGCGGTCGCCGGCTATCTCGACTTCGCGCGGCGCGCCTATCCGGGCCTCGCGGAATGTGCGCTGGTGCACTCGCCGGCGTCGTTCGACCTGACCGTCACCGGAATCTTCGGCACGCTGAGCGCCGGCGGCTGCGTCCACCTCGCGGATCTCGACGGCTCGGCCCCGCCCGCCGGTAACGCCCTCGACCGGCCGGCCTTCGTCAAGGCCACGCCGAGCCACCTGCCCCTGCTCGACGGCCTCGACCCCTGGTTCTCGCCCACCCGGGACCTGGTGCTGGGCGGCGAGCAGCTGACGGCCGAGCAGCTGCGCCGCTGGCGCGAGAGCCACCCCGGCGCCACGGTGATCAACGAGTACGGCCCGACCGAGACGACGGTCGGCTGCGCCGAGTACCGCCTGGAGCCGGGCGCGCCAGCCCGGCCCGGCCCGATCCCGATCGGCCGGCCGATCGACACCGCCCGGCTGTACGTCCTGGACCAGCACCTGCGCGTGGTTCCCGTGGGCACGCCCGGCGAGCTCTACATCGCCGGCGCCGCTCTGGCCCGCGGCTATGTCAACCGGCCCGCCCTGACCGCCGAGCGTTTCCCGGCCGACCCCTACGGCCCGCCCGGCTCCCGGATGTACCGCACCGGTGACGTCGCCTGGTGGGAGCCGGACGGCAATCTGATGTTCGGGGGCCGCACCGACCACCAGGTGAAGATCCGCGGCTACCGGATCGAATTGGGCGAGATCGAAGCGGTACTGGCGGCGCAGCCGTCGGTGGCCCAGGTGGCACTGCTCGCCCGCGAAGACTCGCCCGGCGTCGCGCAACTGGTCGCGTACTTGGTCGGCGCGCCGGGCCACCGCTTCGACGTCGAGCGGATCCGCGATTGGGTGAAGGCGGCGCTGCCCGAGTACATGGTCCCCGCCGCCTTCATTGAGCTGCCCGGTCTGCCGCTGACCCCGAACGGCAAGCTGGACCGCGCGGCGTTGCCGGCACCGGTCGGTGTGGACGCCGGCACCGGCGGGGCGACCAGCGACGACCGGACCGAGCGGACGCTGGCCGAGCTATTCGCCCAGCTGCTCGGCGTTCCGGACGTCGGTGTCGACGACAGCTTCTTCGCGTTGGGCGGCGACTCCATCATCTCAATCCAGCTAGTCGCCCGGGCCCGGACGGCCGGCCTGGTGATCACGCCGAAGGACGTCTTCACCCAGAAGAGCGTCAGGGCCCTGGCCGCGGTGGCACGCCGGACCGAGCAGTCCCCGGCCGCGAAGCCGGACGCGGCCGGACCGTTCGGCCCCACACCGATCATGGGCTGGCTGCGCGAGCGCGGCGCGACCGTGGACGGCTTCCACCAGTCGCTGCTGCTGCGGGTGCCGGCCGGCCGGCACGCCGAGGCCATCGAGAAGGCGCTGCAGGAGGTCCTGGACCGGCACGACGCACTGCGTTCGAGCCTGCGCGGCGACTGGTCGCTCGACCCGGCCCCGGCCGGCGCCGTGCGCGCCGCCGGCCTGCTGCACCGCGTAGACGTGGCCGGGTCGGGCGACGGCGGGCTGCGCGACGTGATCGCTCGCGAGGCGCGGGCCGCGGTCGCGGGGCTGGACCCGGCGGCCGGCGTCATGGTCCGGGTCGTCTGGTTCGACGCGGGGGAACGGCCCGGCCGGCTCCTCGTGGTGATCCATCACCTCGTGATGGACGGCGTCTCCTGGCGCGTCCTGCTTCCCGATCTGCTCGCCGCGTGGCGCGGCACCGCCCTCGACGACGTGCCGACCTCCGTCTCGTCGTGGGCCCGCGGGCTCGCCGCCGATGCCGTCCGGCCGGCCCGGGAGGCGGAACTGCCGTACTGGGAGTCCGTACTCTCACCCGGCGAGCCGTCGCTCACCGACGGGCCGCTCGACCCGGCCCGGGACACCTACGCGACCGCCGGCTCGCTGACGCTGACACTCCCGGACGAATACACCGCGCCGCTGATCGGCAGCGTCCCGGCGGCGCTCGGTGCGGACGTCAACGACGTCCTGCTTGGCGCGCTCGCCGTAGCGGTCGGCGCGTGGCGCCGCAAGCGCGGCATCGCCGGTGACGACACCGTGCTGGTGGACCTGGAAGGGCACGGGCGCGCCGACGACGCCGGAGACCTGTCCCGGACGGTCGGCTGGCTCACCAGCCTGCACCCCGCGCGACTGGACACCGGCGGCGGCGATCCGGCTGACGCGGTGCGCCGGGCCGGCCGGCACCTGCGCGGCACGCCGGGCCACGGGCTCGGCTACGGCCTGCTGCGCTACCTCAACCCGCGGACCGCACCGGTGCTGCGCCGCTACCCGGCACCCCAGATCGGTTTCAACTACCTCGGCCGGCTGGACCGGCGCGGCGACGAGGTCGGGGTCGCGCCGGAGGCGGATGTCCTGCCGCCGGGCGTGCACCCGGACACGCCGCTACCGCACGTCATCGACCTCAACGCGGTCACTGAGGACGACGCGGGCGGATCCCGGTTGGTCGCCACCTGGACCTGGCCCTCGGACCTGCTTACTGAACGCGACGTGCGGTCTCTGGCGACGGCGTGGTTCGAGGCGTTGCGCGGGCTCGTCAATACCGCCGTCCATGAGCGCGAGCCGGCGCGGCTCCCGCTCAACCCGGTGCAGCAGGGCCTGCTGTTCCACTCCCTGTACGACCGCGACGGCGTCGACCCGTACCACGTTCAGCTGGCCTTCGATCTTGTCGGTGAACTGGACGCCGACCTGTTGCGCAAAGCGTGCCGGCGACTGCTGCGCCGGCACGGCGCACTGCGGGCCGGCTTCACCCTGTCGGCCTCGGGCGAGCCGATCCAGGTGATCGGCGCGGACGCCGACCTGCCGTGGATCATGCGGGACCTGCGCCCGCTGCCGCCGCACCGTCGTGAGCTGGAACTGGCCGACGTGCTGGAGACGGACCGGCTGGAGCGTTTCGACCTGAGCGACCCGCCGCTGGTCCGCGCGGCCCTCGTGCGGCTCACCGATGACCGGTACCGCTTCCTGCTCAGCATGCACCACATCCTGGTCGACGGCTGGTCGACGTCACTGCTGCTGCGAGACCTGTTCCAGCTCTACGCGAACCCCGGCGCGTCGCTGCCCGGAACGGTGCCGTACGAGCGGTACCTGTCCTGGCTGTCCGCCCAGGAGGACGCGGCGGCCGAAGCGGCGTGGCGCGCCGAGCTTGCCGGCCTGAGCGGACCGACCCTGGTCGGCGAACGCGGCCTTGCCGATGTCACCGCTCTGCCGCAGCGCCTGGAGCTCGAGCTCTCGGCACGCGGCACGGCGGCGCTAACGGCCATGGCCCGCTCGTGCGAGGTCACGCTGAACACAGTCGTTCAGGTGGCCTGGGCGCTGATGCTCAACCGGATCACCCGCCGGCAGGACTTGGTGTTCGGCGCCACCGTCTCGGGGCGCCCGCCGGAGCTGGACGGAGTCGAGGAGATCGTCGGCCTGCTGATCAACACACAGCCGGTCCGGATCCGGCTGGATCCCGGCGAGCCGATCGGTGCCCTGCTCGGCCGGGTGCAGCTCAACCAGGTGGCGCTGATGGCACACCATCACCTGGGGTTGTCCCGAATCCAGCGGATCGCCGGGCGCCGCGAGCTATTCGACACGTCCATCGTGTTCGAGAACTACCCGTCGGCCGACGCCCTGCCGGCAACCGGCGGGCGGCTGCGCCTGGACGGCTTCGCCGGACGCGACGCCTACCACTACGCGCTCAAGCTCATGGCCGTACCCGGCGAGCGACTCTACCTGGAGTTCAGCCACCGGCCGGACCTGGTGCCCACGGCGACCGCCCGGGCGGCCGCCGACTACCTGCTCGAGATCCTCAACCGCATCGGTGAGAGCACGACCGAACCCGTCGCGACGCTGCTCGCCGCGCAACCGGACGACGTCACCCCGATGTTGTGCGCGCTCTTCGCCGACGTGCTCGGCCACGACCGGGTCGACCCCGACGACGACTTCTTCGCCCTGGGCGGCGACTCGCTGGCGGCGCTGCGCGTCACCGGCCGCGTCCGGGCCGTCCTCGGCCGCGACCTCGACGTCCGGGCCGTCTTCGACCATCCGACGGCCGGCCGGCTGGCCTCCGTCCTCAACTGAAAGGAGATGGACAAATGGAGAACCCCTTCGAGAACGCCGACGGCACCTTCCTGGTGCTGGTCAACGACGAGGGACAGCACTCGCTGTGGCCGTCGTTCGCCGAGGTACCCGCCGGCTGGCGCACCGCACACCCCGCCGCCAGCCGCCAGGCCTGCCTGGACTACATCAGCGAGACCTGGACGGACATGCGACCCCGCTCGCTCGTCGAGGCCATGAACGGCGACTGACCCCCGTCATCGCATAGCCATAGTGGAAAGGCTCGTCATCCCATGTTCCGTACGATGCTCCGGTCCAAGATCCACCGTGCCATCGTCACCGAGGCGGACCTCAACTACGTCGGCTCGCTCACCCTCGACCCCGACCTGCTGGACGCGGCCGACCTGGCCGTCGGCGAGCAGGTACACATCGTCGACGTCAACAACGGCTCCCGCCTGGTCACCTACGTGATCGAGGGTGAGCGCGGCTCCGGCGTGGTCTGCGTCAACGGTGCCGCCGCGCGCCTGGTCTCGCCGGGCGACATCGTCATCATCATCGCGTACGGCACGGTCGAGGACGAGTTCGCCGCGAAGCTCGAGGCGCGGGTGGTCTTCGTCGACGAAAACAACAAGGCCGTCCGCATCGGCAACGACCCGGCGCACTGACCACGGGCACACCGAAAGGGCCGCGGAGAGATCCGCGGCCCTTTCGGTGTCCGCCCAGACCTCTTCGGCCGGGGCGGGTCGGGGCGCGACCTAGCCGAGGAGGGAGAAGGTGGCGCCGACTGCGTGGGCGCGTTCGATGTCCGCCTCCACCACCGCGAAGTACTCCTCGCTGAGCTCGGTGTCCCGGTCCAGGCGCTGCCGGAGCCGCTGGAGCAGCAGGATGAGCCGTTCGGCCGGGGCCGGCTGGTTGTGCAGCCAGGCGTACGCGCAGGACGCCGCGGCGTGGTGCACGCAGTGCTCGGCGGCCTGCCGCGTGCCGCGGACCGACGCGGGATCGATGCCGTCGCGGGCGATCGCGGCGTAGAGGGCCGTCCGGCGTTCGTCGAGCGCGGTCACGATAGCGGTGAGGTCGGCACGTACCTTTTCCGGCAGGGAGGCGGCCGCCTCCCGCAGCCGCCGGACGGCCGCCGGCCAGCCGTGGGTAATCTCGTCCTGGCTGGCGTTGGTGAGCTGGAGGTCCTTGCCGGACGGCGTCCACGCCGGCATCTCCCGCGAGAAGCCGAACAGCGTCGCGAGCAGCGCGTCCGCCGCGGCGTCGCCGGCGCCGACCGCGGCCGCGACGGGCGGCAGCTGGGCGGCGATGTGCAGCAGGTTGACGTGGGTGGTGCCCTCGAAGACGCTGGCGATCGCGTGGTCGCGCTGCAGCTTCTGGAAGGCGCTGGTGCCGGGGTCGTCGCGCATGTACGCGCGCGCCGCGAGGACCCGCCCGACGTGTGCCACGACCTCCTCGCCGATCACCGGCACCAGGTACTTCACGACCGACGACCAGAGGCTCAGCCGGGACGGTGCCACAGACAGCGCCCGCGCCACGGGCAGCGCCGTGCACTCCGCGATCAGCAGGTCCAGGTGGGCGCCGACGAGCAGGTCACGGATCACCGGCAGCCGATAGATCTCCCCGCCGTACAGGTGCCGGCGGTGCGCGTACTCGATCCCGATCCGCAGGACCGAGTCCATCGTGCCAATCGACAGCGCACCGATGGCGACCCGGGTGATCTGCAGGGTCTTGAGAACCTGGATCAGCCCGCGGCCCCGGCGACCGATGAGCGCGCCGGACGGGACGGTCGTGCCGCCCAGCGTGACTCCGCTGAGGTCGTGCCCGCGCAGCCCGACCGTCGCGACGAACGGGCTGTTGCTGATGGTGTCCGGGTCGGCCTCGGTCTTGTCGAGCAGGAACAGGCTCGGGCCGCAACTGTCGAGGGCGGCCAGCACGGTCACGAACCGGCCGCGGGTGGCGTTGCCGACCGGCCACTTCTCGCCGGACAACTGGTAGCCGTCCGGCGTGGTGACGGCGGTGGTGCCATTGGCGCCCAGGTCGCTGCCGTGGTCGCGCTCCGATACGCCGAAGCAGGCGAGCCCGCCGCCCAGCAGCCCGGCGGCCACGTGCTTGCGCTGGCGCTCGTCGCCGTACAGCCACACGGGCATCGCGCCCAGCACGGTGGAGCCGAACATGATGGCGATCGTCAGGTTGCGCCGGGCCAGTGCGCGGGTGAGTAGGAAGGCCGTCTCCAGGTTGCGCATGCGCCCGCCGTCGTGCTCCGGGACCAGGAAGTCCCAGAAGCCCCATGCGCGGACCAGGTCCACGGCGCCGGGCGGTAGTTGCTCGCATTCCTCGTGCTCGACGATCCGCGCGAAGCCGAACGGCCCGTCGCCGTGCAACGGATCGCCCAGCGTGCGTTCGAGGTCGGCCACAAGACGATAGGTGGGTCGCTGAGTAGCTGACTGAGTCATCACGCTCACATGCTCACCAAGAGGTACTGCCGCATCCAGGCAAGCGACCGGCAACTGAGCCTGCCGCCGAAGTTACCCCCGGCGCTACCTGGAGCCATGCCGTGCGAGCGCCGAGAGTCATGGCGGAGACGAAGACTCACCGAGGCACTGAACCACCTTCGCCGAGGCGCTGAGAGGACTGCCGGCCCGATGACTGTTGTGGACGAGACCGTTGCGACGCTGATGACGCTGGACCAGGTGAAAGCGGACCTGATGGAGGTGGACGCGCACATCCGGGCGTCGCTCAACTGGGACTACGGGCACCGGGAAACGCGCATCCGCAAGCTGTACGAGAAGAACAAGGACGCGCAGTGGAACGCCACCTACGACATCGACTGGAGCCACAACGTCCAGTTCGGTGCCGACCTGACCGAGCACGGCGCGGGCGTCGCCTCCTTCGTGGTCGGCAACGAGAGCCCCGTCCCGGCGGAGCTGCTCAACGACTTCCGCTGGGAGTACCAGGCGTGGATGGTGAGCCAGTTCCTGCACGGTGAGCAGGGCGCGCTGGTGACCACCGCCCGGCTGGTCGAGACGGTTCCCGACATGGACGCGAAGGTCTACGCGGCGTCCCAGGTCGCCGACGAGGCGCGGCACGTCGAGGCGTACGCGCGCTACATCGACGAGAAGCTGCGCACGTCGTACCCGATCAACCCCGGCCTGCGGGCGCTGCTGCGGGACCTGCTCGGCGAGTCCCGCTGGGATGTCGTCTACCTCGGGATGCAGGTGGTGGTGGAAGGGCTGGCGCTGGCCGCGACGCGGCTGGCGAGCAGCGGCTTCGGTGACCCGATCATCACCTCGATCACCCGGATGATCGCCCGCGACGAGGCGCGCCACATCGCGTTCGGCGTCACGTCGCTGACCGGCATGTACGACCAGATGAGCACCGCCGAACGCCAGGAGCGCGAGGACTTCCTGCTGGAGGCGATCCACCTGATGTCCAAGCGGTTCCTGCTGCGCGAGGTCTGGGAGCGGATGGACCTCGACGTCGAGCGGGGCCTGCGCTTCGCACGCCACGACCCCATGATGTTCGGCTACCGGCAGCTGCTCTTCCAGCAGGTTATCCACGTGCTGCGCCAGCTGGGGCTGCTGACGCCGAAGCTGCGCGACCTGTTCCTGGCCGAGTCGCTGGCCAAGCCGGAGGCGTTCCGGACCATCGCGTGAACCCGTCGCTCATGGACGAGTGCCCGGTGCGGATCCGCACCGGGCACTCGTCCATGAGGGCTGGTCACGCCGGGGTGAGCGGCTCCACCTTCCCGTCCAAGGTTCCGCCGCACATGCCGGCCCACATCACCCGGCGGCGCGGCTTGCCGCTGGAGGTCACCGCGAGCGCGCCCCGGGGCAGCGTGATCTTCACGAGCTCGGCCTCGGCGAGCCATTCGGTAAGCACCTGGTGGGCGATGCGACCCCAGCCGGGCTGGGGCAGCTCCAACACGACCGCACCGGTCGGCGCGCCGTCACGGACGCCCAGCAGCACCGCCGCCCGCCGCTGCGGGATGCCGCGCGCGTGCAGCTCGGCCTCCAGGCTCTCGGCGAACACCATCTTGCCGCGCACCTTGAGGCCATCGCCGAGCCGGCCGATCACGAACAGCTGGCCGTCGTGCAGGAACCCGGCGTCGCCCGAGCGCAGCGTGCCGCCGCCGATGCTGGTTCCCGAGGCGGTGGACGCGTCACCCGCGTAACTGTTGGCCACCGAGGTGCCGGCCACCACGATCTCGCCGACCGTGCCATCCGGCACCGGGTCGCCGTCGTCGTCGACGACGCTGACCCGCAGACCCTCCAGCGGGCGGCCGCAGCCGACCACCCGGGTCTCGCCGGCGAGGGCCGTGTCGCCGCCGGTCGGCGCGGCCGCGCTCCAGCCCTCGCCCAGCGGCAGGCCGGTCACGGCCAGCGTCGCCTCGGCACCCCCGTACGCGGGCAGCAGTGCCCGGCGGTCGAAGCCGTGCGGGCCGAGCAGCCGCTCGATCGCGTCCAGCACGTCGGGGTCGATGCGTTCCGCGCCGAGGATCACCGAGCGCAGCGAGTCGAAGCGCAGGCCCGTCAGGTCGGCGGGCCGCACCCGGCGCAGGATGTAGGCGAGCCCGAAATTGGGCACCGCGGCGAGGCCCACTCGCTGCTCGCTGATGCAGCGCAGGTAGCGCAGCGGCGACCGAATGAAGTCCTGCGGCTGCATCATCCACCCGTCGCAGCCGGTGGTGACGATGTTCAGCAGGCAGCCGATCAGACCCATGTCGTGGTGGACCGGCAACCAGGCGATGCCGGGGAACTCGGGCGTCCAGTCCAGCCATCTCCGCATGGCGGTGAGATTGGCCCGCAGGGCCTTCTCGGTGACCCGCACGCCGCGGGAGTAGCCGCTGGACCCCGACGTGAACTGCAGCAGCGCGATGTCCGCCGGCTCCTCGGGCGTGCCCACCGCGGCGCCGGTGACAAGCTCGTCGAAGAGGACCGGCTCCGGTAGCCCGGCTCCAGCGCAGATCTTGCGGACGTGCTCCAGCGACTCGTCGTCACAGACGGTCAGCGCCGGGCGTGCGGTGTCGAACAGATGGCTCACGTGGGTCGCGTACTCGTCGGCGCGCTGGAAGGCGAACGGCGGGGGAATCGAGCACGCGGTCGCCCCGGCGGCGAACGCGCCGAACAGGCCGGCCACGAACCCGGGACTGGACCGTTGCACCACCACGACCACGTCGTCGCGGCGTACGCCGCGCTCGCGCAGGGCGGTCGCGGTGCGCAGGGTCAGCGCAGCCAGCGACGCGTACGAGTGGAACTCCCACCCGTCGCCCGCGTCCGCGAAGTGAAGACCTCGTTCGGCGGACGGCTCGTCCAACCATTCCAACAGTGCTCTGTCCGGGATGTTCAACGGTCGTCCTCTCCGGTGTGCCGGTAGTCGCCCGCGCATCATGTCCATCGATCGGCGGCCGGCTCCAGGCAAGAACCCGGTAACTCGTCGGCAGGAATCGCCGTGACCAGCAACGACTGTTGCCGGTCACTTTCCTGGAGATCTGGCTCGGCGCGCGGAAGCATCGCCATGGCCGGGGAGCCGTCGCCGGCGAGCGCAACTCCCGGTCCGACGGCGTCCCGTGCGGAAGGTGGTCGTCGCCAGATGAGTTCTCCGACCGATGCCGGCGCTTTGCTGCCGCTCACCACCGCCCAGCGCGGGGTGTGGTTCGCCCAGCGGTTGCGGCCGGGCGATCCGGCCTTCAACCTGGCCACCTATCTGGAGGTGCGCGGGCCCGTCGACGCGGACCGGCTGCGCCGGGCCATCGCGGCCGCCGAGCGGGAGTGCGCCACGTTCGGCGTACGGCTGCACGACGGGCCGGACGGACCGCGCCAGGAAATCCTCGACCGCGAGTCGGGGTGCTTCGAAGTGCACGACCTGCGGGCCGAGCCGGACCCCGTCGCCGCGGCGCACTCCTGGATGGACCGCGACCACCGGACTCCGCTGCGGCTGGGCACGGATCAGCTGTACGTGGACGCTCTGCTGCGCGTCGGCGACGAGCGTTACTTCTGGTATTCGCGCTGCCACCATGTGCTGGCCGACGCGTACGGCTGCGTCCTGCTGACCCGGCGGGTGGCGGAGATCTACGACGCCCTGCCGGACGGCGAGCCGCCCGCGGCCACCCGGCTGCGCCCGGTCACCGAGCTGATCGAGCAGGAGGCCGCGTACCGCGCCGGCGAACAGTTCGCGGTCGACCGGGCGTACTGGACGCGGCGTTTCGCCGGCTTCGACGAGCCGGTCACGCTGGCGGCCGGGCCTGCGGCCGGTGACGGTCACCCACCCACGCTGCATCACGTCGCCCAGCTTCCGGCCGCCGACCTCGCCGCCCTGACTAAGGCCGGCCGCGACGCCCGGGCGCCCTGGGCGGTGCCGCTGATCGCCTCGCTGGTCGCGTACCTGCACGCGGCGACAGGCACGCGGGACGTCACCGTGGGCATCCCAGTCACCGCCCGACGGGACGCGCCGGCGCGCAGCACACCGGGGATGCTCTCCAACCAGCTGCCGCTGCGAGTGCGCGTCGAACCCGCGATGACCCGCACCGAGCTGCTGCGACAGGTCGCCGACCGGCTCGGCGAACTACTGGACCACCAGCGGTACCCGTACGAGGACCTGCGCCGTGACCTGCGGTTGCAGGCCAGCGACGGTCACCTGTTCAGCGTGGTCGTCAATATCGTCCCGACCAACGGCGAGCTGCGCCTCGGCGGGGTGCCGGCGGTCGGGTACACGCTCAACGGCGGCCCGGTTGCGGACCTCAACATCAACTGTCGGCCGGGCACGGACGGCGGCCTCGAGATCGACTTCGAGGCGGAACCGACCCGGTATACGGCCGCGGCCGTGGCCACGCACCAGGAACGGTTCCTGCGCCTGATGTGCGCGCTGACCGTCAGCGACCCCGACCTGCCGGTAGGGCGGCTGGAGCTGATCTCCGACGCGGAGCGGGCGCTCGTCGCCGCGCCGAACGACACCCGCCGGCGGCTGGCGCCCGCCACGCTGCCCGAGCTGTTCGAGGCCCAGGTGCGGCGGACCCCCGAAGCGGACGCCGTCCGCTTCGACGACAAGGTGGTCTCGTACGTCGAGCTCAACGCCCGCAGCAACCGGCTGGCCCGCACGCTGGTCGCACGCGGCGCCGGGCCCGGGCAGCGGGTGGCGATCGTGCTGCCCCGCGGCGTCGAGGCGGTGGTGGCCGTGCTCGCCACGCTCAAGGCCGGTGCCGCCTACCTGCCGATCGACGTGAACTACCCGGCGCAGCGCATCGCCTACGTGCTGGACGACGCCCGCCCGCACCTGGTGGTGAGCGACCGGGCGAGCGCGCCGGAACATCCCGCGGTGCTGCTGCTCGACGAGCCATACGGTGCGCCCACCACTGCGGACGCGGATCTCACCGACGCCGACCGCACCGGCCCGCTGCTGCCGGCCGGCGGCGCCTACGTCATCTACACGTCCGGCTCGACCGGCCGGCCCAAGGGTGTGATGGTGCCGCACACCGGCATCGTCAGCCTGCTGACGTCCCAGGTCGCCACGCTGGGCCTGGGGCCGGGGCAGCGGGTGCTGCAGCTCGCGTCGCCCGGCTTCGACGCCTCGGTGTGGGAGCTGTGCACGGCGCTGCTGACCGGCGCCTGCGCGGTCGTGTCCACGCCGGAGCGGCTGCTGCCGGGCGCGGCCCTCGCCGGACTCATCGCGCGGACCGGGGTGACCTGTCTGCTGATGCCGCCGTCCTCGCTGGCGCTGATGCCGCCGGACGCGCTGCCGCCGGGCGTCACGCTCGTCGTCGGCGCCGAGGCCTGCCCGCCCGACCTGGTCGCCCGCTGGTCCACGGGCCGCCGGATGGTCAACGCGTACGGGCCGACCGAGTCCACGGTGATCGCCACCATGAGCTCACCGCTGAGCGGGCACACGGTGCCCCCGATGGGCGGCCCCATCGTGAACACCGAGGTCCGCCTGCTCGACGACGCGCTTCGCCCGGTTCCGGCCGGCGTGGCGGGCGAGATCTACCTGGCGGGCGCGGGCCTGGCCGACGGTTACCTGCACCGGCCCGCGCTGACCGCGCAGCGGTTCGTGGCCGACCCCGGCGGGCCCGCCGGCGCGCGGATGTACCGGACCGGCGACCTGGCCCGGCGCGACCACGACGGCGAGCTGGTCTACCTGGGCCGGACCGACCAACAGATCAAGCTGCGCGGCTTCCGGATCGAGCTGGGCGAGATCGAGACGGTTCTGTGCGGGCATCCCGGAGTCCGTCAGGCCGTCGTGGACGTCCGTGAGGACCCGCCGGGCCTGCGCCGCCTCGTCGCTTACGTGGTGCCCGAGCCCGGCGCCACAGCTGACGCGGCCAGCCTGCGCCGGCTGGCCGCGAAGGTGCTGCCCGAGCACATGGTTCCGGCCGCCTTCGTGTCCCTGCCTGAGTTGCCGCGCTCGGCCAGCGGGAAGCTGGACCGCAAGGCACTGCCCGCGCCGGAGTTCACCGGCACGGCCGAGAGCCCCGCGCCGCGCACCGAGCGGGAGCGGATGCTCTGCGAGCTCATGGCCGAGCTGCTCGGCGCCACCGCAGTCGGCGTCGACGACAACTTCTTCGAGCTCGGCGGCGACTCGATCGTCGCGATCCAGCTGGTCACCTTGGCCGCCGAGCACGGCGTGGAGCTGACGCCGCAGGACATCTTCACCCACCGCACGGTGGCCGCGCTGGCGGAGCACGCCACGGACGCCGGCGCCGCCGCGCCTGTGGTGGCCGCCACCGGCGCGCTCCTCACGCTGACAGGCGAGGAACGGACGGCGGTCGAGGCGCGCTGGGCGCACCTCGGCATCGACGACGTGCTGCCTCTGGCCCCGCTGCAGCAGGGCATGCACTTCCACGCGCTGTTCGCCGCGGGCGGCGTGGACGCGTACCTGATCCAGAAGGTTTTCGGTCTCGAGGGTGACCTGGATATCGGCGCGCTGCGCGCCGCCGTGCGCAGGCTGGTCGAGCGGCACGGCGCGCTGCGCGCGGGCTTCGATCAGTCCGCGTCCGGTACGCCGCTGCAGGTGATCACACGCCGCGCCGATCCGGGCCTCACCGAGATCGATGTGAGTACGCTCCCCGAAGCGGAGCGGCGATCCCGCCTGGCCGAGCTGCTCGCTCTCGACAAGGCCACCGGCTTCGACCTGGCCCGGCCGCCGTTGCTGCGCTTCACGCTGGTGCGCCTGGAGCCCGGCCGCCACGTGCTGGTCTTCACCGGCCACCACATCCTCTTCGACGGCTGGTCGCTGCCGCTGGTGCTGCGCGACCTGTTCACCCTCTACACCGCGGCCGAGACCGGCACGCGCGCCGCGCTTTCCGAGCCGGTGCCGTTCGCGCGCTACCTGGGCTGGCTGGCCGAGCAGCCGCGCGAGCTGGCCGAGCAGGCGTGGCGGCGGGCGCTGGCCGACCTGCCCGGGCCGACCCTGGTCGGCGGTGACGCCGGCCAGGACGCGAGCATGCCGGCGCTGACCGTGGCCGAGCTGCCGCAGGAGCTGACCGGCGCGCTGACCGCGGCCGCCCGCGAACGCGGCCTGACCCTCAACACGGTGATGCAGGCGGCGTGGGCGCTGCTGCTGAGCACGCTGACGGGCTCTGGTGACGTGGTGTTCGGCGTCACTGTCGCCGGCCGGCCGACGCGGCTGGCCGGTGCCGGCGACATCGTCGGCATGCTGATGAACACGGTCCCGGTGCGAGTGCGCATGCGGCCCGGCGAGCCGCTGGCCGAGCTGCTGACCCGGTTGCAGCAGGAGCAGGCGGCGCTCGGACCGTACCAGCACCTGAGCCTTACCGACGTCAAGCGGACGGCCGGCGCGGGTGAGCTTTTCGACACGACGATGGTCTTCGAGAACGCGCCGCTCGACCGGGCCGCCATCCGACGGGTGGTTCCCGGGCTGCGCATCACGCCCGAGGAAGCGGACACCAGCGGGGTCACCCACTACCCGCTCAGCCTGATCGTGGTGCCGGGCGCCCGGCTGCGGCTCGAGCTCACCTACCGCGCCGACGTGTTCGACGCCGGCAGCACCGAGCAGTTCGTCGGGAGGCTACGCGCGGTGCTGGAGACGTTCGTCACGGCGCCGCTGACCCCGGTGGCGCGGATCGAGCTGCTGAGCGCGCAGGAGCGCGAGCGGGTGCTGCACGCCTGCGACGACACGGCGGCCACGCCGGCCGGGCTCACCCTGCCGGCGCTGATCGCGGCGCAGGCACGCCGCACGCCGGACGCGCCAGCTGTCGTCTGCGCCGGGCGGCGCCTGACCTACGCCGAACTGAACCGGGACGCGACCCGGCTGGCACATGCGCTGCGGGCCCGCGGCGCCGGTCCGGAAAGCGTCGTCGCGGTGACGCTGGAGCGGTCCGCCGAGCTGATCGTCGCGCTGTACGCCATCCACAAGGCCGGTGCCGCCTACCTGCCGATCGACCCGTGCTATCCGCCGGAGCGCATCGACTACATGGTCGAGGACGCGAACCCGGTCCTCGTGCTGGACGCGGACGCCTACCGCGCGATGGTGACCGCCGAGCCGGCCGGCGACCTGCCGGAGCCGCACCCGCTCAACCCGGCGTACGTCATCTACACCTCCGGATCGACCGGGCGGCCCAAGGGCATCGTGGTCAGCCACGCTGGCATCGCCAACTATCTGCTCTGGATGCGGTCACGGTTCGGGATCGACGGCACCGACCGGGTGCTGCAGCGCACCTCGATAAGCTTCGACCCGTCGGTGTGGGAGATCTTCTGGCCACTCGTCGCTGGTGCGACCGTCGTCGTGGCCGAGCCGGCCCGCACCGAGGAACCCGGGTACCTGACCGAGCTGGTGCGCCGCGAACGGGTGACGGTCGCCCAGTTCGTGCCGTCGACGCTGGATCTGTTCCTGAGCGAGCAGACGGGCGAGTATCCGCTGCTGCGGTACGTGTTCTGCGGCGGCGAGGCGATGACGGCCACACTGGTGGAGCGGTTCTACGAACGTACGCACGCGACGCTGGTGAATCTGTACGGCCCGACCGAGGTTTCGATCTACACGACCTGGGCGGCCGTGCCGCGCGTGGCGGCCGGCGTTGTGCCGATCGGGGCGCCGGCCGACAACTTGCGGGTGTACGTCCTGGACGAGTTCCTGCGGCCCGCGCCGATCGGCACCACCGGCGAGATCTACATCGCGGGTGCCCAGGTGGCTCGCGGCTATCACGGCCGGGCCGGCCTGACCGGTGAGCGGTTCGTCGCCGACCTGTACGGCCCGCCGGGCACCCGCATGTACCGGACCGGTGACCTGGGCCGGCGCCGCGCCGACGGTCAGCTGGAGTTCCTGGGGCGCGCCGACTTCCAGGTCAAGATCCGCGGTCACCGGATCGAGCTGGGCGAGATCGAGAACGTGCTGACCGCGGATCCGGCGGTGGTCCGGGCGGCGGTGATCGCCCGGGAGGACCTGCCCGGCACGGTGCGGATCGTCGCGTACGTGGTGCCGGAGAGCGCCGACGTCGGTGCGCTGCGGGCGGCCGCGGCCGCGGCCCTGCCGGACTACATGGTGCCGGCGGCCTTCGAGACGCTGGCCGAACTGCCCCGCACCCCCAACGGGAAGCTGGATCGGGCCGCCCTGCCGGCGCCACGGTTCGCCGGTGTGGAGGGCAGCCGGCCGCCGCGCGACGACCGCGAGTCGCTGCTCTGCCGGCTCTATGCCGAGCTGCTCAGCGCCGGCCCGGTCGGCATCGACGACAGCTTCTTCGACCTCGGCGGCGACTCCATCACCGCAACCCGACTCGCCGGCCGGGCGCGGACCGAGGGGCTAGCGATCACGCCGCGCGACGTCTTCACCCATCGGACCGTGGCGGCCCTGGCCCTGGCCGCCGGCTCGCTCAGCCCCGGCGACACCGCATACGTCGCACCGATCGGCCCGCTGGTCACCCTCGACCTGGACGAGCTCGACGAGCTCGAAGCGCAATGGGAGGTCTCGCAGTGAAACAGACGTCGCTGGAGGCGGTCCTGCCGCTGTCTCCGCTGCAGGAAGGCATGCTTTTCCACGCCCTCTACGACGACGGTGAGGGCGTCGACTTCTACCACATGCAAACCCCGCTGGAGATCGCCGGCGACGTAGACACCGCGCTGCTGCGGCGCTGCGCCGAGGCCGTGGTGCGGCGCCACCCCAGCCTGCGCGCCGCGTTCTTGCAGCGGCGCTCCGGCGAGCCGATCCAAGCGGTCGCCCGGGCCGCGGTGCCCGCCTTCGCCGAGATCGACTTCGAGCACGTCGCGGGTGCGGAGCAGCACGCCCACCTGGAGCGGGCGCTCGCCGCCGACCGCACCGCGCGGTTCGACATGACCAGCCCGCCGCTGATCCGCTTCACGCTGGTGCGCCTGGCCGCGGACCGGCACGTACTGGTCATCACCAACCAGCACATCCTGCTCGACGGCTGGTCGCTGCCGATCGTCATCCGGGACCTGTTTCGGCTCTACCGGCGCGGCGGCGACCCCGCCGAGCTGGAGCCCGCCGTCCCGGCCGCGGACTACCTGGGCTGGCTCAGCCAGCAGGACCAGGGCCGCGCCGAGCGCATCTGGCACGCCGCGCTGGCCGGACTGGACGGGCCGACCCTGGTCGCGCCGGGCGTCGCCACCGAGGCGCCCGAGCGTCAGCGCCTGGTACGCCGCGAGCTGCCGGCCGACACCACGGCCGCGCTGGTCGCCGCCGCCCGCGACCGCGGCGTCACCGTCAACTCGGTGGTCCAGGGCTGCTGGGCGCTGCTGCTCAACCTGCTGACCGGGCGGCGTGACGTGGTGTTCGGCGGCACGGTCGCCGGCCGTCCCGCCGAGGTGCCGGGCATCGACCGCGTCGTCGGCATGTTGATCAACACCATCCCCGTGCGCGTGCGGATCGACCCGGACGAGTCGCTAGGCGCGCTGCTCGGCCGGCTCCAGGACGAGCAGGCGGCGCTGAGCGACGTACAACACCTGGGCCTGCGCGACATCCAGCGGCTGGACGGCCGGACCGAGCTGTTCGACACCACCGTCTCGTTCGAGAACTATCCGATCGACCCGTCGGTCAGCGCGACGGCCGTACCCGGGCTGACGATCACGCTGCGGCAGGATCCAGCCGGCGACACCCGGGAGGGCACCCACTATCCGCTGAGCCTCGCGGTCTACCCCGGCCCGCGGCTGCGGCTGGAGCTGAACTACCGGCCGGACGCGTTCGGCCCCGAGCTGGCTGGCGCCCTCGCCGATCGGATGGTGCTGCTGCTGCGCGCGGCCGTCACCGCCGCGGACCGGCCGGTCGGCACGATCGACCTGCTCACCGCCGGCGAACGCGATACGGTCCTGTGCCACTGGAACGACACCCAGCGGCCGCGTTCCGCCGAGACCCTGCCCGACCTGTTCGAGGCTCAGGTACGACGTACGCCGGGCACCGTCGCCGTGGTCGCCGACGGCGAGCGGCTCACCTTCGCCGAGCTGAACACGCGGGCCAACCGGCTCGCCCGGGCCCTCGTGGCGCGCGGCGCCGGCCCGGAGTCCTTCGTCGGCATGGCGTTGCCTCGCGACGCCGGCACCGTGGTCGCCATCCTGGCCATCCTGAAGGCCGGCGCCGCGTACGTGCCGATCGACCTCGACCACCCGCCCGCCCGCATCGAAGAGGTGTGCAAGCAGGCCGGTCCCACGGTCGTGCTCACCACCCGGGCGTGTGCCGGGCGCCTGCCCGGCGGTGGTGCGCCGCTGATGCTGCTGGACGAGCTGGGCGACTCGCCGTGGCCGGCGCGGGACCTGACCGACGCCGACCGGCTGCGGCCGCTGCGGGCCGCGAACCTGGCGTACGTCATCTACACCTCTGGATCGAGCGGCCGACCCAAGGGCGTGGCCGTCGAGCACCGAAGCCTGGCCAACGTCTTCCACAGCCACCACTCGAAATTCTTCCGCCCGGAGACCAACCGCGACGGCGGCCGGGTGTTCCGGGTGGCGCTCACCAACGCGCTGGTCTTCGACGCCTCGTGGAGCCAGGTGCTCTGGATGGTCGCCGGGCATGAGCTGCATATCATCGGCGACGAGGTGCGCAAGGACCCGCACGCGCTGGTCGGCTACGCCGCCCGTGAGGCGATCGACGTGATCGATACCACGCCCAGCTTCGCCCGGCAACTGCTCGCCGCCGACCTGATGCGTGTGCCGGGTTACCGGCTGCGGACGCTGGCACTCGGCGGCGAGGCGGTCGACGACGCCCTCTGGCAGCAGCTGCGCGAGGGCGACACGTCGGTCTACAACCTGTACGGGCCGGCCGAGTGCACGGTCGACGCCATGTACGGCCGTGTGCCCGAGTCGGCTCGGCCCGTGGTCGGGCGCCCGGCCGACAACACCCAGGCCTACGTGCTCGACGACCGGTTGCGCCCGCTGCCGTGGGGCATCACCGGCGAGATCTACCTGGCCGGCGCGGGCCTTGCCCGGGGTTACCTGAACGAGCCGGCGATGACCGGCGAGCGCTTCGTCGCGGACCCGTTCGGGCACCCCGGCGACCGGATGTACCGCACCGGCGACCGCGGCGCCTGGCAGTCCGACGGCAACCTGGTCTTCGCCGGGCGCGCCGACGACCAGGTGAAGATCCGTGGCTTCCGGATCGAGCCCGGTGAGGTCGAGTCGGTCCTGCTCCGGGACGCCACCGTGGGTCAGGCGGCCGTCATGGTGCGCGAGGACCGTCCGGGCGTACGACGGCTCGTCGCCTACCTGGTACCGGCCGGTGGTACCGCCGTCGACACCGCGGCGGTGCTGCGCGCGGCCGGGGCGGCCCTGCCGGACTACATGACGCCGTCGGCCGTCATGGTGCTGGCCGCGTTGCCGCTCACCGGCAATGGCAAGCTCGACCGTACGGCCCTGCCCGCGCCGCAGGAGGCTGCCCGTGGCGAGATGCAGCCGCCGACGAACGACCGGGAACGGCTGCTGTGCGACCTGTTCCAGGAGCTGCTCGGCACGCCGACCGGCATCGACGAGGACTTCTTCGACATAGGCGGCGACTCGATCCTGTCCATGCAGCTCGCCGGGCGCGCGCGGCGCGCCGGGCTCGAGCTGAGCCCGCGCGACGTGTTCGTGCACCGGACGGTGGCGGCCCTGGCCACCGCGGCCCGCGACCATGCCCCGCAGGTATCGCGCCCGGCGCCGGCCGGTCCGCTGCTGGAGCTGACCGACGGCGAGCGCGAAGAGCTGGCGGTCCGCTGTGCGGCCCCGCTGACCGACGTCCTGCCGCTGACGCCGCTCCAGGCCGGCATGCAGTTCCACGCGCTGCTGGCGCCCGACGGCATCGACGTCTACAACACCCAGCGGCCGCTGGAAATCACTGGGGACCTGTCGCCGGCTCGGTTGCGCCAGGCGTTCCGGGACCTGCTGGACCGGCACGACAGCGTGCGGGCCGGGTTCGTCCAGCTCGACTCGGGTCGTTCGGTGCAGATCGTGCCGCAGGCGGCCGAGCTGCCCTGGATCGAGGTGGACCTGAGCGACGCCGACCCGGTCCGGCAGCGCGTCCGGCTCGACGAGCTGATCGCCGGTGACCGGATCCGCCGCTTCGACCTCGCCGCGCCGCCGCTGCTGCGGGTGACGCTGGTTCGCCTGGCGCTGCAGCGGCACCTGCTTCTGGTCACCCACCATCACATCCTGCTCGACGGCTGGTCGCTGCCGATCCTGTTCCGCGACCTCTTCGACCTGTACCCCGCGACTGCGGACGCCGTCCCGCCCGTGGTCACCGGGTTCCGCGACTACCTGCACTGGCTGTCCGGCCAGGACAAGCCGGCCGCCGTGGCTGCGTGGACGGCCGCACTCGCCGGTCTCGACGAGCCCACGCTGGCGGCACCAGGCGCCGAAGCCGCCGACGCGGTCATCTCGAACCTCGTCGCCGAGCGGCTCGGCACCGACGAGACCGCTCGGCTGCACGCCGCCGCGCGCGCCGCCGGCGTCACCCTGAACACCGTGGTGCAGGGCGCGTGGGCCATCGTCCTCAGCCAGCTCACCGGTCGCCGCGATGTGGTGTTCGGGGCGACGGTGGCGGGCCGTCCGGCCGGGCTGCCCGGCGCGGAGATGATCGTCGGTCTGCTGATGAACATGGTCGCCGTGCGGGTGCGGCTCGACCTGGCGCAGTCGCTGGCCGCCGCGCTCGAACGGCTGCAGAGTGAGCAGGCCGCCCTGATCGACCACCACCACCTCGGCCTGGCGGACGTGCAGCGCGCCGCCGGCCTCGGCGAGTTGTTCGACACCGTGGTCGGCTTCGAGAACACGCCGCTCGACGGCGCCGCCGTGCGCCGGCCCGTGCCCGGACTGCGGATCGCGCTCGCCGCGGGCGTCGCACCCGGCGCCACGCACTACCCGTTGAGCCTCGTGGTGGTGCCGGGCGACGAGTTGAGCCTGGAGCTCAACTACCGGGGCGATCTGTTCGAGCGGGACCGGGTGGCGCTGCTGCTGGGCCGGCTGCGCCAGGTGCTGCGTGCCTTCGTCGAACGACCGGATATCCCGGTCGGCGGCATCGCGCTGCTGAGCGCCGGGGAACGCGACGAGGCGGTGCAAGCCGCGGCCGTCTCGGTGCGCGGTGTCGAGCCGGTCACCGTCCCGGAGCTGTTCGAGCGGTGGGTGCGCCGGGCGCCGCACGCACCGGCCGTGCTGCACGCCGGCGGGACGATCACGTACGCCGAGCTCAACGCGCGGGCCAACGTGCTGGCGCGGGAGCTGATCCGGCGTGGCGCCGGCCCGGAGAGCATCGTCGCGATCGCCGTGCCGAAGTCGCCGCGGACTCTGGTGGCGATGCTGGCCGTGCTCAAGGCCGGCGGCGCGTACCTGCCGATCGACGTCGGTTACCCCGCCGACCGGATCGCGTTCATGCTCGGCGACGCCCGGCCCGATCTCGTCCTGACCACCCGCGACGCCGGCGTGCCGGCGCTGCACCGGGCGGACGGGCCGGCCCCCCTGCTGATCGACGAGCTGGACGCGGACTGCGCGGACCCTGGCGACCCGGCGGTCGCGCGGCGGCCCGACGGTGCCGCGTACGTCATCTACACCTCCGGATCCACCGGCCGGCCGAAGGGCGTCCTGGTGACCCACCGCGGGGTGGCGAGCATGCTGGCCGACCAGGAGGAGGGCCTCGGCCTGCGGCCCGGAGGGCGGGTGCTGCTGTACGCCTCGCCCAGCTTCGACGCCTCGGTGTGGGAGTTCTGCGCCGCGCTGCTCACCGGAGCTTGCGCGGTGGTGGCACCCGCGGACGAGCTGCTGCCCGGCCCGCCCCTGGCACGGACCGTCGCGGCCTACGGTGTGACCTGTCTGCTGCTGCCGCCGTCCTCACTGGCCGCCGTCACGGACGGGGACCTCCCGCCCGGGATGGCGCTCGTCGTCGGCGGTGAGGCCTGTGCTCCCGACCTGGTGGCGCGCTGGTCGGCGGGGCGCACGATGGTCAACGCGTACGGGCCGACCGAGTCCACGGTCATGGCGACCATGAGCGCCCCGCTGTCCGGCCGGGTCAGCCCGCCGCTGGGCCGCCCGATCACCGACACCCGGGTGTACCTGCTTGACGACGCACTGCGGCCGGTGCCGGACGGCGTGATCGGGGAGCTCTACCTGGGTGGCGCGGGCCTCGCGCGCGGTTACGCTGGCCAGCCGGACGTCACCGCGCAGCGGTTCGTGGCCGACCCGTACGGGCCGCCGGGCGGCCGGCTGTACCGCACCGGCGACCTCGCCCGGCGCACTCCAGGCGGCGATCGAGAGTATCTCGGCCGCGTCGACGACCAGGTGAAGGTGCGCGGCTTCCGCATCGAGCTGGGCGAGATCGAGGCCACGCTCACGGCGCATCCCGGCGTGCACGTGGCCGTGGTGACCGTGCGCGAGGACCAGCCCGACGTGAAGCGGCTGGTCGCCTACTACGTGCCCACGGCGGGCCGGTCGGCCAGCGCGGCCGCGCTGCGCGAGCACGTCGCCGGCACGCTGCCGGAGTACATGGTGCCCAACGCGTACGTCGCTATGAACTCACTGCCGACCACGCCGAGCGGGAAGCTCGACCGGGCGGCGCTGCCCGCACCCGGCCGCGACGATCCGGCCGGCCGGCGCGAGCCGCGCGACGACGCCGAGCGGCTGCTCTGCCGCCTGGTCGGCGAGCTGCTCGGCATCGACGACGTGGGCATCGACGACAGCTTCTTCGAGCTGGGCGGCGACTCCATCGCCTCCATCCAGCTGGTGACCCGCGCACGCAAGGAGGGCCTGGTCCTCGCCCCGCGCGACGTCTTCACCCACCGCACCGTCGCCGAGCTGGCCCTGGCCGCCGCGCACGCCGGCGCCATCCCGGTGATCACCCCGCCTGCGGCCGCGCTCGTGCAGCTCGACGCGGACGAGCACGACCAGTTCATCGCGACCTGGACCGAATGACCCGGCGATCCGTTCCAGGTCGGGACCCTGCTCGACCGGATCGCTTCCACCCGCGGGCCCGCACCACCCGCAGCGGGCCCGCACAGGACCGACCGACCGCGGCCGATCCGGCCACTAGGGAATGAGGAGCGCGTTGACCACCGAATCGCTGCACCAGAGGACCGAAACACACCGGACCGGAGCCCAGCTGGACCGCCCGGTCGAGTACAACCTGGACGAGGACGAGGTCGCGCAGCTGACCGCGCTGGCCGAGCGGCTGCGTGGAAAGTACGGCGACCCGACCGGCTCGGAGTTCTACGACCTGGCCTGGTCCGTGTCCGAGCTGCTGCTGCCGCCGCGCCTGCGCATGTTCCTCGAGTCGTTCCGGCGCACCGAGCACTCCGCGGCCTGTGTCGTGCGCGGCTTCCCGATCCGCGACGAGGTCGTCGGGCCGACGCCCGGCCACTGGCGCGCCGCGATCGAGGGCGACACGGCTCGGATCCAGGAGCTGTTCCTGGCCTTGAGCGGGATGACGCTGGGTGAGCCGTTCGGCTGGGCGACCCTGCAGGACGGCCGGCTGATCCAGAACGTCCTGCCGATCCGGGGCGACGAGGAGCGGCAGAGCGGCTACGGCAGCGAGAGCCTACTGGAGTTCCACACCGAGGACGGGTTCCACCCGAACCGATGCGACTACCTGCTGCTGATGGGACTGCGCAACAACGACCAGGTTCCCACAATCATCGCCTCGGTGCGGGACCTGCGCCTGGACGAACGCGACCGGACGGTGCTCTCGGAGGACCGCTTCTGCATCCTGCCGGACACCGAGCACATCCGGCAGCTGGAGATGTGCCACCCCGACCATCCCGCGCTGCTCAAGATGCGCCGGATGCTCAGCGATCCGACACCGACGGCGGTGCTGTTCGGTGACCGCCCCAACCCGTACCTGCGCATCGACCGGCCGTTCATGCGCTGCCTGCCCGGTGACGTCGAGGCGGAGACCACGCTCGACCGCTTCATGGCCGAGCTGGAACGGGTGCAGCAGGACGTGGTCGTCGAGCCCGGCATGCTGCTCATCGTCGACAACTATGTGGCGGCACACGGCCGGCGCTCTTTCCAGGCTCGCTACGACGGCACCGACCGGTGGCTCAAGAAGCTGACCGTCAGCCGTAACCTTCGCCGCGGTCTCGGCGGTTACCACCCCGACCAGCGACGGGTGCTGATGTGAGCACGCCCCGGGTGATCATCGTGTCCGGTGCCTCCAGCGGCATCGGGCACGCGACGGCGGAACGCTTCGGCCGCGACGGTGACCGTGTCGTCAACCTCGACATCGCGCGGCAGCCCGCGGGCAGCGGCGCCGCCTGGATGAAGGTGGACGTGTCCGACTGGGACGCGGTAGGTGCCGCCGTCGCCGCGGTCGCCGCCGAGCACGGCCGCCTGGACGTGGTGGTCGCCAACGCTGGCATCAGCGTGCGACACGGCGTGCTCGAGCTGACCGAGGCGGACGTCCGCCGCACGATCGGCGTCAACCTGATCGGCGTGCTGGCGCTCTGGCAGCACGCGGCGCAGGTGATGGTGCGGCAGGGGTACGGCGTCCTGCTGGCCACGGCCTCGGTCAACGGCACCCGCGGCTATCCGTTGTACGCCGATTACAACGCGACCAAGGCCGGTGTCACCTCGTTGTGCCAGACCTTCGCGATGGAGCTGAGCCCGATGATCCGGACCGCCTGCGTGACGCCCGGCGCGGTGCTGACGCCGATGCAGCGCGCCGAGTACACCGAGGAGATGCTCGCCGAGGTCAACGAGCGGATCCCGGCCCGCCGGCACGCCGCACCGGAGGAGATCGCCGAGATGTTCCATTTCCTCGCCTCACCGCGGGCGGCCTTCGTGACGGGCCAGGAGTTCGTCGTCGACGGCGGGGAGACGGCAGGCGCGACGACGGCGTTCTTCCCGGGAGCCACCCAGTCGCCGCACGAACTGGAGACGAGATCATGAACGATCCGCTAGACGGCATCGACCTTGCCGACCCCCGCGTACACGCCGAGCGCGACCTCGGTGAGCTGTGGCGCCTGCTCCGTGACAAGGACCCGGTACACCGGCACGGGCCGACCGGCGACGCCGACGGCTTCTGGGTGGTCACCCGCTACGACGACGTCGCAGCCGTCTACAAGGACAGCGAGACGTTCACCTCGGAGCGCGGCAACGTGCTGGACACACTCCTCAACGGTGGCGACTCGGCGGCTGGCCGGATGCTCGCGGTCACCGACGGGCCCCGGCACGGCGCGCTGCGCGGCGCGCTTAAGCGGCCGTTCGCCCCCCGCGCGCTGGAGACCGTGGTGGAAAGCGTGCGGCGCGGCACCTGGACACAGATCTCCCGGGCGCTCGACCGCCCGGGGTGCGACTTCGCGAACGACGTCGCAGCGTACATCCCGCTGGCCGCGATCTGTGACCTGCTCGGCGTACCGGAGAGCGACCGCGCGCTGATCATCTCGCTTACATCCTCCGCCCTTTCCTCCGCGGACGGCGAACCCACCGCCGAGGGAACCTGGACGTCGCGCAACGACCTGCTGCTCTACTTCGCCGAGCTGGCCGAGTCGCGCCGCGCCAAGCCGTACGACGACATCGTGAGCCTGCTGGTCACCCAGGAGGTTGGCGGCCGGCCGCTGAGCCACGAGGAGATTATCTTCAACTGCTACAGCATTGTCATGGGGGGCCACGAGACGACGCGGCTGTCCATGGTGGGCGCGGTGCGGGCCTTCCTCGACAATCCAGGGCAATGGGCCGCGTTCAAGCGAGGCGACGTCACGGTCGAGTCGGCCGTCGAGGAGGTGCTGCGGTGGACCACACCGGCGCTGCACGCGGGGCGTACGGCGACCCGCGACACCTTCCTCGGCGGCGCGTTCGTCGAGGAAGGTGACATCGTCACGATCTGGAACGTCTCGGCCAACCGTGACGAACGGGTCTTCGACCGGCCGGACGAGTTCGACCTGGCCCGCACACCCAACAAGCATCTCAGCTTCGCGTACGGGCCGCACTTCTGCCTCGGCGCGTACCTCGCGCGCGCCGAGATCGGTGCCTTGCTGACCGCGCTGCGCGAGCAGGTACGCACGATCGAACCCGCCGGGGAGCCGCGGCGGGTGTACTCGAGCTTCCTCAGCGGCTACGCGGCGTTGCCGGTCCGGCTGATCGCGTCGTGACAGGAATGCGGAGCCGGTGACCTATCTGGCCGCTGGCTCCGCGTCGTCCCGCGCCGTGATCGCGGCAGCGCGCCGGGTCATCACCAGGTGCTGGACGCCGAGGGTGACGCCCATGCCCAGCCACAGGGCGTTGAAGTTCAGTGGCTCGCCGAACGCGGCGCTGCCGATCGCGCCCAGTACCAGCCGCGCCGCGATCGTGGCCAGCCACAGCCACAGCGTGACCCGGCCGCCCTTGCGCACCACGAGCCCGCTGTCCGCGCGCCACATCGGCATGGTGGAGCCGCGTAGCACGCCGAAGATCACCGACACGACGAGTGCGGCGGCCAGTAGCCCGATGCCCGCCACCGTGGCGCGGGCCGGCCCGGGCGGGAAGCAGCCGCGGGCGACGAGCAGGGCGGTCCAGACCAGCATTTCGGGTCGTACCTCGCGGACGCTGAACTGCCGGATGATCACGAACACCGTGATGGCCACGATGATCAGCCCGTTGGCCAGTACGAGGAGTCCTTCGTCACTCATCGGGCCGTACCCACCGCGTCCGCGATCACCGCGACCAGCTCGGCCGGGCTGGTGCTGGGAAACGAGTGCCCGCCCGGGAAGATCAGGCTGCGGAAGTCCGCCGTCGTGCAACCGGCCCAGCACGCCACCTGCTCGGCGGTGATGACCTGGTCGTCGGCGGCGGCGCAAGCGTACAGCGGGCAGGTCACCGGCGTGGGCTCGGCGACCAGATAGCCTTCCGCGAACGCCATGTCCCGGCGGATCGGGGCGAGGACCTGCCGCAGGAAGTCCGGGTACTCCAGCAATTCCGGCGGGAGGCCGCCGGTCTCGGCCAGCCAGCGCAGCAGCTCCGGCTCGGCGGCGCCGGACATGCGCCGCTCGGCCGGCAGGTGCGGCGCGCGCGAAGCCGAGACGATGAGGCAGAGCGGTGCAGTCTCAGCGCGCAGGGCCAGCTCGTAGGCCAACACCGCGCCGAAGCTGTGCCCGAACAAGGCGTACGGCATGTCGCGCTCCGCCCTCGTGCCGGCCAGCAGCGCCTCGACGAGGTCCTCGAAGCGCTCCGGGATGGGCTCCGCCTCGCGGGTGCCCCGGCCCGGCAGTTCGACGGGCGCGAGTTCCAGCCCGTCCGGAAGATGTCGGCGCCAGGAGCGGAACGCGCCGGCACCACCACCGGCCTGAGGCAGCCCGATCAGGCGAACGCGGGCGGTCCCGCGCGCGACGCGACCGGTGATCCAGCGACCCGCCGACGCGGGTGACGCAACCTTGCTCATGCACCTGACCGTGGCAGAACCGCAACCCCGGCTCAAGGCAATCCGCCGGTAGCGTGAGTTGCCGACCTGTTGCCGGACGCCATGCCTGTATCGGCCGCGCCGGCGCCAGCAGGATTCTCGGCATGACGCAGACTTACCCGACGATTCGCGCGCAAGCCGTTCCGGATCTGGTGAGAACGGTGGTGCTGCTCGTCGCCCCCAACAAACCCGAGCGGCTCGACGGATCCGAACAGCTGATCAACGAGCTGGCTTTCCACTCGCTCGTGCTCGCCGAGCTCGCGTTCACCCTCGAGGACCTCTTCGAGCTCGAGGCCCTCCTGGCACCCGAGCAGGCGATGGGGCTCGAGACCGTCGACGACATCGTCGCGCTGGTGGCCGGGGCGCTTGAGGACGGCACGGCGACACTTCCGGACGCCTCCGGTGTCGAGGCCGTCTTCGCCCGGTATGGCAGACAGTGGCAGCCGGCGAGCTGACGGTGTGCCTGAGCACGCGGGAATCGCAGGGCTCCCGAATTCTCGGCGTCGGCGCGTACCGCCCGGCGCGGGTCGTCGGCAACGACGAGATCTGCGAGCACATCGACTCCAGCGATGCTTGGATCCGGCGGCGGTCCGGCATCGTCAGCCGCCGCTTCGCCGGCCCCGGCGAGACCGTCATCAGCATGGCCGTCGACGCCGCCCGCAAGGCGCTGGCGCAGGCCGGCACCGACCCTGGCGACGTCGACCTGGTGCTGCTCGCCTCGATGTCGTTCCTCGAACAGGCGCCGGCCGCGGCACCCCGGATCGCCGACCAGCTCGGCCTGCGGGCAGCCGGTGTGGACCTCAGCGCCGCCTGCGCGGGCTTCTGCTACGCCCTGGGTCACGCGAGCGCGCTGGTGCGCTGCGGTGACTCCCGCAACGCTCTGGTGATCGGCTCGGAGCGGATGAGCGACATCGTCGACCCCACCGACCGCGGTACGGCGTTCCTGTTCGGCGACGGCGCCGGCGCAGTTGTGGTCGGCGCCGCCGAGCATCCCGGCATCGGCCCGGTGGTCTGGGGCTCGGACGGCAGCCGGCGCGACCTGATCGCCTACGACCGCTCCTGGCTCGACCTGCGCGACGACCGCGCGCCCTGGCCGCACCTGCGCATGCTCGGCCCCGAGGTGTTCCGCTGGGCGACCGATGCCGTGCCCGCGATCGCCCGGCAGGCGGTGGACGCGGCCGGCCTGAGCCTGGACGACCTGGACGCCTTCATCCCGCACCAGGCGAACGCGCGGATCATCGACGCGGTCGCCAAGTCGCTGCGGCTGCCGCCGCACACGGTGATCGCGCGCGACGTCGTGCACACCGGCAACACGTCCGCCGCCTCGATCCCGCTGGCTATGGAACACCTGGTCGCGCGTGGGCAGCTGGCCAGCGGTGATCACGCGCTGCTCGTGGGTTTCGGAGCCGGCCTCATCCACGCGGCCCAAGTCGTCACCATGCCCTGAACGGGCTGGTGACCGGCTGCCGGAAGGGTCGGCCGCCGACAGCACGCACCGAAGGAAAAGGCACATGGACAACCTCAACAACGTCAACAACAGCTCCGGTACGAACAACAACCGCTGACCGTCGCACCGGATCCGCCACGGTGACCGCGGTACCCGGAAGTCGGGCGCGATGAGGACCAGCGCCGAGCGCGACGGTGGCCCCGTCGGGGCCGGCCTCGGGAAGGCCACCGCTGATCCATGTGCGTCACCCGGCGACCGGCCGACCCCCACCCGGCCGGTCGCCGGCTCCACCGCGATGAGGCTGGCGAGCCGCGACCGCCTCGACCTGGTAGCGGCGTACGGCGCGCGGTACCTGGCCCGCCATCCCGGCCACGATGAGCGCTGGGCGGCCGGGGTGGCCGAGGCGCGGGCCGGACGCCCGCGCCCGTTCGCCAACGACCTCACGCGGTCGCTGGCGTGGTCGGTGACCACCCTGGCCGAGGGCCGGCCAGGCGAGACGGCCTAGCCATCGGCGGCGGTCAGTGGTGGTAGCGGTCGCCGGCGTAGGTTTCCAGGGACTCGCGGACCAGTTGGTCGCCGAAGCCGCTGGTGCTGGTCAGGAAGAACACGCTGTACGGGCGGGACCAGAAGCGGGCCGTACCGTGGTCGCTGCCCAGCGCCGTGTTGCTCGCCGGCGTGCAGACCAGCCAGCGGCTGAAGCGGCGCGGGCGGAAGTACACCGTCGCCATCTGCGCCCACGGGAACGTCGTGTCCTGGCCGTTCAGCGTGATGGTGATGCCGGTCGCGTCGATCGTCGTCGGGCGGGTGTCGCGCGAGCATATCGCCCACTGCAACAGCTTCACCGCGAGGCCCGCGCCGCCGGCCAGGAGCAGCAGCCAGCTCAGCGCCGTGAACAGCACGCCGTCGAAGGCGCCCACGATCAGGCCGGCGACGAAGATCCCGCCGTAGCGGAACGTCGCGCCGGCATGGTGGCGGTACGGGTTGGAGATGAGCTTGCGCTTGTCCTGCTGGCGCGCCGGCGGCGGGGGCGGGGCCGGGGGCGGCGGCATCATCGGCGCGGGCTGCTGCTGCGGCGGCGGGGGCGGCTGGGGGATGACGACGGTGACGGTCTCGCGCAGCGTTTTGCCGTCGCGGCCGGGAGCGGTGAAGGGCGCCGGCGGCGCGGTCGTGGGGGCCGCCGGCATCGGGACGGTGTGGCGGCGCGGCGGGGGCTCGTTGCCCACCATCGCGAGGTACTGCAGCGCCCCCTCCGCCACGACCAGCTCCGGGTGCTCGACCCGGCGCGGCGAGCGGCCCGTGCTCTGGCCCAGCAGCGTGCCGACGAGCGGGGTGCGGGCGGCGCCGCCGACCAGGAACAGCTCGGCGCGGTCGTCGCGGCCGATCTTCGCGCGGCGCAGCACCGACTCGGTCATCGCGACGGTGCGCTGCAGCAGGGCCCGGGCGTCGCGCTCGAAGTCGCCGCGGGTGACCGAGACGTCCTCGTCGACGAGCGGCACCGACACGCGCGCCACGCGCTCGGTGCTCAGCCGCTCCTTCGCGCCGCGGCAGTCGTCCCACAGCAGGCGGGCCGACCAGCGGTCCGGGCCCTCGGGCTCGACGAGCCGCGCCCACTCGTCCGGATGGCGGTCGCCGACGGAGCGCCCGACGCGGCGCAGCACCACCTCGTCGAGGTCCAGGCCGCCGACGTCGTCGAGGCCGGCCTTGGCCAGCTGCTGGAACTCCCGGCCGGAGCGCAGCACGGCGGTGACGTCGCAGGTGCCGGCGCCCAGGTCGTAGACGACGAGCGGGTCGCCGTCTGCGACGCTGGCCCCGCTGGCCAGCACGTGCGCGGCGGCCGCCTCCGGCTCGCTGATCAGGCTCGGCTCGTGCAGGCCCGCATGGCCGGCGGCCTCGCGCAGCACCGCCTGCCGGTCGGCGGACCAGGCCGCCGGGTGGGTGAGCACGACCCGGAGCCGGTCGGTGCCGGCGAGGCGTACGGCCTCGGCGTAGACCTGCGCCAGGGTCGCGCCGATGAGCTGCGCGACGTCGAACTCGTCACCGCCGAGCAGCACCCGGCGCTCGCCGATGCGCCGCTTCGGGTTGGGCTCGTAGCGGCCGGGGTCCAGCCGGGCGGAGCGCACCGCGGCGTTGCCGACGACCAGGGACCGTTGCTCGTCGGCCCACACCGCCGAGGGCAGCAGCGGGCGCCCGTCGAACTGCAGCGGAAACGGTGCGTCACCCGGCGGCTGCAGGTACGCCACCGTGTTCGTGGTCCCGTAGTCGATGCTCAACCGAAACTCGGTCATTGGGACCCCTCGTGCAGGCTGAAGATCACGACGGCGACGAGGGCGACGACGACGAGGGCGATCGCGGCCACGGCGAGCACCGTGCGCGGCTGCGCCCGGCCGACGATGGAGGCGACCCGGCCTTCGACGCGTGCCCCGGTGCGGGGCGGGGTGCCGGGCGCCACCGGCAGCGCGCGGACCCGGGTCCGGCGCTCGGCCAGGAGCAGCTCGGTGCGCTCGGGCCAGATGTCGGGCAGGCCCGCGTCCAGGTAGCGGTCCCGGGCCGCGAGCTGGTCGACGCGCGCCTTGTCGGCCAGCGTCGGCTGGAAGCGCCGCAGGGCGAAGAGCAGCGCCGGCGGTACCTCGGAGATGGCATCGCGCGCGAGGAACTTCAGCACGTCGTGCAGCGTGCGCCCGTCCCCGGCGCCGAGCTGCGGCCCGAACACGGCCTTGAGCACGCGGTACCAGCGGTCCTGGGCCAGCTGCGCGTCGCCGGGCAGGAACGGGATGCAGTGCACGAGGTAGTCGGTGCGCTCCAGCGCGACGTGGGCGGCCTGCAGCGCGTCCGGGTCGAACCGGCGCCCCTCGGCCGCGCTGAGCAGCAGCTCCGTGATGTGCACGTCGGAGGTCGTATGCCGGTTGGCCAGCTCGATGAGGTCGGCGAGGCCGACGCGGTCCATGAGGGCGCGGATACCCGGCGACTGCAGGGCGGGCGGCACGCCGAAGGACACGGCCCGCTGGGCCAGCTCGACGATCGCGGCCGGGCTGGCGGTGGCGTTGCGGCCGTGTCCCGCCCAGCCTCGCAGGTGCTCGTCGACGATGGCGGGGTCGAACGCGGAGGTGCGCAGCGCGTCACGCAGGGCGTTGCTGGCCGTCGTGCGCATGCAGCGCTGCACGGTGTACCGCGTGACGACCGCCGCCGCGCCCGGGTGCTGCGCGGCGAGCCGGCCGGCGGGCTGCCACGCGAGGTACGTGGTGCGCAGGTCCCCGTCGTTGAGCTTGGTCAGCTCCGCCTCGATCTGTCGCAGCCCCTCCGCGGTACGCAGCAGCTCCAGGTGCTCGGGCGCGGCCTGCCCGGAGGTGACCGCCTGCAGGAGCGTGGTCCGCAGGATGCGGCCGGCGACGAGCACCTCGTTCTGCCACTGCCGCACGTCGGCGGCGCCGGCCAGGCTGCGCGCGCCGCGCAGCGGTGCGACGGCCGCGGCGCCGCCGTGGCGCCACACGTCGGCGAGCTGCTGGGCGAAGCCGGACGGGCCGGCGCCGCCCGCGCCGGGGTGGAGCCGGAAGCGGGTGGCGGCGTAGCCGGTGCCGCCGGCCAGGGCGTCGAGGAAGACGAGCCTGGGCAGGTCGGGATCGGTGTCGTCGTCCTCGTTGGTGGCGAAGGTCAGCTCGCGGCCGTCGCCGAGCACGTCGACCAGGCCGCGGACCAGCACGGTGGCCGGCGCGTCGGGCAGCACGACGGTGAGCGGGGCGGCGGGGTTGTCCAGCACCCGGCCGAGCAGTTCGTCGAAGACCGGGCCGGGGTCGGTCACCGGCCGGGCCAGCGCCGCGCCGGCGTGCTCGCGCAGCGCCGGATAGTCCACCGGGTGGAGCCGGCCGGGCGGGTACGCCTCGGGTCCGTTGTGCCCGGCCCAGCCGGGCCAGTCCTCGAGGCCGAGCGCGAGCCGCACGTCGACGATGTCCTCGGGACCGATCAGCGCGTGCGCGATCGCCGCGCCGGTCCGGTTCTTGTCGTCGCGGGCCGGCACCTTGTGCAGCACCACTCCGGAGCCGTCGACGCGCAGGTATGCCAGCGACGGCCGGTCGTTGCGGCCGCTGGCCCGCTTGATGCGCAGCGCGAGGCGCTCGTCCCACCACGGCACTGCGGCTTCGGGCAGCGACGTGGCGTCGGGGCCGACGCCGTCGTGGCCGGTGGCGAGCGCCCGGGCCCGCCAGCGGAACACGATCTGGTCGATTCGGGTCCGGCCGCTGCCCGCTCCCTGGCTCATCGCTCCCCCTCTCAGTTGCCGAGCAGGGACCGGTCGAGCACCCCGGTCATGGCGAACAGGGACAGCAGCGGGCGCAGCACCCGGCGCGGGCCGAAGCCCTCGGCCGGGAAGTGCCCGTCGACCGGCGCGACGCCGGCCGCGGAGGCGAAGTGCAGGCTCACGTCGCTGACCCGGTTGACCGGCGGCAGGAAGCGCTCGGCGCCGTTGGTGGCGAGGAACTCGTACACCTCCTCGCTCTCCTCTGCGACGGTCTCCAGCCGCCGGGTGTCGTCGCGGGACAGCCACCGCGCGACCTCGGGCCGGCGCGGGGCGAGCAGGTCGGACTTGGCCACCACCATCGCCGCCGGGATCGGCAGGAACCGGGTGCCGGGCTCGCCGCGGACCTCGACGAGGCGGTCCGTCACGGCGTTGAACGCCGGGTCTCCGTACACGGTGGCCGGCTCGCCGAGCACCGACGGCAGCGCCTTCTCCGGGTCGACCACGAAGATGAGCGCGTTGACCGCGGACAGGAACGACGTGTCGAGGAACCGGTCGCCGGAGCGGCGGCGGCGCAGCTGCTCGCCGGCCACGTCGAAGAACGCGACGGCGAAGTCGCGCCGGGCGTGGGCGCTGTAGACCTTCGCGACGTAGCTGAACGCGATCGGGCTGATCTGGGTCAGCGGCAGCTGCTCGCGGCGCTGGCAGAACGGCTCGACGAAACGCGTCATGTAGTTGTGCTCGATGGCCTCGTCGAGCCGCTCGACGCGCAGCCCGAGGTCGGCCAGCTCGAGGTTGTTGCGCAGCGCCTCGACCATCGCGGCCAGCAGCAGGGTCTTGCCGGCGGCGCGGTGCCCGACGAGCCCGATGACGATCGGGTCGCCGTAGTCGCCGTACCGGTCGGGCAGGTAGTGCGTGGTCGCCATGCCGTCGCGCATGAGCGTGCAGGAGCGCTGCGCGCCGAGGCGTCGCTCGGCGAAGGCCTCCTTCGTCTCGTCGGCGCCGCGCGGCCGGAACGGCCGGTGCTGCTGGGTCTCCACGTCGAGCTCGACCCGCTGCGCCTTGCTCCAGTGGATCCACTGCAGGCAGATCGGGCACAGCACCCGGCCGAGCAGCCGGCTCGGGCTCGGCAGGCTCATTTCGCCCCTCCCAGGTGCGACACGACGAGAACGACCAGCGCCAGCGGCACGCCGAGGACGATGAGCGCGCCGGCGCCGAGGACGATGCGGCTGGAGAGGTCGTCGCGGCTGTACCACAGCACGTCGAACGTCTCCCGCACGTACCGCCAGGCGACCGCGCGCGGCGCGGCCCGCGCGGCCCGGTACCCCCGCTTCGCCTCGACCAGCCGGCGGAACTCGTCGCGGGCCGGGCTGAGCGCCATGGCGGCCCGCGCGACCAGGGCCGGCGGCAGGGCCGGTGCGTACTGCTGCGTGATCGAGCCCGGCTGGGGGATGTGGACGGTGGCGGTCGTCGCGTCGGACGGGTCCGCGCTCTGCCACACCGGCTCGTAGCGGGCCTCCTCGACGCGGCGCAGCAACTGGTGCGCATCGGGCCGCTCCCGCGGGTCGTCGGCGAACACCCCGTCGAGCAGCGCCGAGAGCGCCGAGCCGCCGCCGCGGGCCAGCTCCTCGCGCGCGGCGGGCGCGTCGGCCGGGCCGGTCTGCAGTGCGATGCAGTACACCACCATCCCGGCCTGGTACACGTCGTGCGCCTCGGTGGCCAGGCGCAGCCCGTCCGGACCGGGCGGGGGCTGCCACAGCGGTTCGAGCGCCGCCCGGGCCGGCTCCCCGACGGCGGTGGCCTCGCCGAGGTTGACCAGCTGCGCGTGGCTGCCGTCCCACAGCACGAACTCGGGCAGGATCGCGCCGTGCGTCAGCCCCGCCTTCGCCAGCGTCTGCATGGCCAGCAGGAGGTCGCCGAAGATGGTCAGCAGCGTCTCCGGCAGCGGCGCGCCGGGCAGCCCGGCGACCGGCAGGCCCCGGTAGGTGGTGGTGACCTGCGGGCGGGGGCCGGTCAGGTCGTGGTCCACGACCCGGCACAGCTGCAGCGGGTACATGGTGTCGGCCAGCCCCCACAGCAGGTTGCCGGCGTTGACCTCGGCGTGTACCAGCCGGTCGGCCTCGGCGGTGCGGGCGCTCTTGCGCAGCACCCGCTCGCCGGACGTCGCCAGCCGGCCCCATTGCAGCTCGAACAGGTCGGTGAAGCGCCGGTCCGGGTCGAACTCGATGTGCACCGTCATATGGGCAGTCGCTCCCCGTCGTCTGCGTTGATGGCGAACAGTGTGTAGCCGTTGTCGAGGTACACGACACCGTCGCCGACGACCGGCGCGCGGGTGACGTGGATGTCGGGCGCGGACCAGCGGGCGGTGCCGTCGTCGCGCGAGTACGCGTGCAGGATGCCGGCGTCGACCACGAAGACCAGTGTGGGGCTCACGCGCACGTCGGGCCACACGGCGATGCCGGGGACGCGCCAGCGCACCAGGCCGTCGGGGCCGAGCGCGGTGAGGCCGGTCGGCTCGGCCACGAAGACGCCGCCGGGCACGGCGTGCGGGGTACCGTCGCCGGGCAGCCGCCAGCGCAGCGCCCCGTCGGCCGGGTCGAGACCGAGCAGTTCCCCGCCGGCCGGCTGCACCACGATCTCGGCCGTGGCGGCCGGGGCGCAGCGCGGCGGCAGGCCGGTGCGGCGCAGGCGCAGCCCGCCGTGGCGGGCGTCGAGGCCGAGCAGTTCGTCGGCGACGCGGACCAGCACCAGGTCGCCGGCCGCGCTCAGCGCGCTGGCCGGGGCGGGCAGGTCGCCGTGGTGCCAGCCCTCCCCGCCGTGGCTGAGCCGCTCGCGCACGAGCCGCCCCTGGACCACCGCCACGCCGCCGGGAACGGGCACCGGCCGGATGCCCGCCGACGTGGTGCGCCACCCGGGCGCCCCGGTGGCGGCGTCGACGGCGTGCAGGTTGCGCAGGCCGGGGCCGAGCACGTGGACGAGGCCATGCGCGTACACCGGCTCGCCGTGCGGCGACACCGGCAGCTCCCACCGCCACGCGCCGGTGCGCAGGTCGAGCGCGGTCACGCCGGTCTGGGTGGGGCTGACCACGACGCCGGCGGCGACGAGCGGCCGGTACCCGGGCGCGGTGGCAACCGGGTGCCGCCAGCGCTCGCTGCCGTCGCCGGCCTCGAGCATGTGCACGCCGTCGTCGGCGCTGACCACGACCGCGTCGCCGGCCACGACCGTCTCGCTGCGCGCCATCGCGTGCCGCACCGCCCGCCACGGCCGGCGCGCGCCCGAGGCGTGCAGCAGCCGGGCCACCGCCCGGCCGCGCCCGGCGATCTCGGCCAGCACGGCGTCGGGCAGCCACGGCCCGGACGCGGCGGGCGGGCCGGCGGCGAGGCGCTCGCTGACCTGGCGGGCGGTGGGCCGATCCTCCGGCGCCGGCTCCAGGCACTTGCGCAGCGTCCAGGTCATGCCGACCGGCACGCCGGTCAGGTTGGGCGCGCTGTAGTGCACGGCGTAGAGGTACTGCTCCATGGATTTGCCCTCGAAGGGCAGCCGGCCGGTCGCGGCGCGCACCAGGATCGCGGCCAGCGCGAACACGTCCGAGGCCGGGGTGCCGGGCTTGCCGGTGAAGCGCTCCGGCGCCATGTAACCGACGGTGCCGTGGAAGTGACGCGACGCGGTCAGCCGCGGGGCGTCGTCCGGCCGGGCGATGCCGAAGTCGATGATCCGCAGCCCGTCGGCGAGCACCAGCACGTTGCTGGGCTTGAGGTCGCGGTGCACGACCCGGGCCGCGTGGATGGCCGCGAGCCCGCCGGCGAGCGCCGAGCCGAGCCGCCGGACCAGCTCCTCGGGCAGCGCCCCGGCGATCTCCTCGACCTCGGCGAGGGTGATGCCGGGCAGGTACTCGGTGGCCAGCCACGGCGGCGAGCCGGCCGGGTCGGCGTCGAGCAGTCGCGCGGTGTGCTCGGAGCGGATCTTCGCGGCCAGGTCGACCTCGCCGCGGAACCGGGCGACCAGGTCGTCGTCCTCGGTGTGATGGCCGGCGCCGAGGTGCAGGGTCTTCACCGCCGCGGCCGCGCCGGAGGCGTCGCGGCCAAGAAAGACCTGCCCCATCCCGCCGGCGCCGAGCCGGCCCAGGATGCGGTACGGCCCGAGGCGGCGCGGGTCATCGCGCCGTAACGGGTCAACCACCGCTGCTCACGACCCCCATGGTGGACCCTGCGCGCAACCCGGGGCCGCGCACATGCTCATCGCCCTCCGGGAGGTAGTACGCGAAGTCACCCGCATCACGGCCGCGTCGCCGCAAAACCCGGAATGCGGCGCCTGAACGCCGATGTGATGCCGGAACCGCGGCTGCCCACAATGTGGCCGTGCCCGATCCCGAGCTCGCCGCGCTCCGCGAGTCGATCCGCCGCCGCGGACCGGCGGACGTGCCCGGCGCGTCCCGGGTCGTCGACGAGTACCTGCGGGAGATCCTGCGCGACGCGGGCGCGGCCGGGCACCCGGGCGCCCGCCGCTGGGCGCGCGACCGGCTGCGCCTGTTCATGGTGGTCAGCTGGGGCAACTGGTTCGGGGTGCTGGAGCGGCTGCCGCAGGACTACCCGGTGCTGCGCGGCGAGTGGCGGGAGCTGATCACGGACCCGGCGCGGTTCGGCCCGGAGCATCTCGTCGCGTGGTGGTGGCTGCTGCAGCCGTCGATGTTCCAGCCGCTGGTCGCGGGCCAGCTCCGAGAGATGAGCGCCCCTCTGCGCGACGGCGTGGCCGGCGTGCTCAAGGACGGCGGCGACTTCGACGGCCGGCTCGTGGACTGGGCCGCCTTCGGCGCGGCCTGACCCCAGGACCTAGCGCACCCGCGTCAGTACCGGCTGCCCGGCGAGGGGGGCGGGGTCCTGCGGTACCGCCGCCAGATCGAAGGCGAAGTGCAGCAGGCCGTCGGCGTAGGTGGGGCCCGGGTCGGAGCCGGCCAGTGCGCGCACCAGCCCCCGCGCGGCGGCGTTGGAGCCGGCGACGTCGGCGTGGATGGCGCGGATCCCGGCGGCGATCATCCGCTGCACCAGGGCACGGACCAGGGCCGAGGCCAGGCCGGTGCGCTGCCAAGGGTCGGCCACCAGGACGGCCACGTCGGCGGCGGGGTCGCGGGCCGGCACGCGCCCGTACTCGGCCCAGCCGCACAGCACCCCGCCGTCGACGGCGACCTGGGCGTCCCACTCCGGGCGCGCGCCTGCGGCGATGTGCCGCAGGTACGCGACCGGCAGCCGGCCACCGCTGCCGACGAGGAAGCGCCGGTCGATGGTGGCGGCGGACAGGTTCCGCTGGGCGGCGACCACCAGTCCCTGGTCACCGTCGCACCACGGTCTGATGAGCATGCGCACCCCCGGATCCGGCTGAGTCCAGACATTAGATCCAGATGCTCGCGCCGGGCTACCCTGAGTCTGGAATCGAGACCGTGAAGTGACGGAGCCCACACGCGGCACCGGTGTCGCCGCGGGATGTGGCAGCCGCGAGTCACCCCCGGTCGCCGCGGCGCCATGCACGTGCGGTACAAACCCGGATCATGTTCGCCGTCGTCCTCGCGGTTGTCTCCGCCGCCGTGTTCGCCGCCTCGGCGGCAGTGCAACAGCGAGCCGCGCAGCGGGCGGCGCCGGCCGTGCGCGACCGGGCCCTGCCGGTGCGCGTGTTCCTGCTCGTGCGGCAGTTGATCCGGGACCGCTGGTGGCTGGCGGGCTGGGTGCTCAGCGTCGTCGCGTTCGCCGCGCACGCCGCGGCGCTGCACCTGGGGTCGCTCACCGTGGTCCAGGCGCTGCTCGTCACGCAACTGCTGTTCGCGATGCTGACCGTGCGGCGTCCGCCGGCGACGGCCTGGCTGGGCACCGCCGCGGTCTGCGCCGGGCTGGCCCTGCTGGTGTTCGCCCGTCCCGCCGTACCGCAGACGATCAACCGCCACGACGTGCCCCCGGCGGTCGGGATCGCGGCCGGCGTGATGGCCGCGCTCATCGGGCTGGCGCACCTGCTGCCCAGGAAGGCCGAGACCCACGTGCGCGGCGCCCTGGCCGGTGTCGCGGCCGGCGTGTGCACCTGCCTGACCGCCGTGTTCGTCGTGCTGGTCACCGACACGCTCGCCCATGACGGCGTGCTCGCGCTGGCCCGCGACTGGTCGACGCTCGCCCTGGTCGCCTCGACGACCGCGAGCGGCCTGCTGGCCCAGGACGCGTTCGCGGCCGGCTCGCTGCCGACCGCGCTGACCGCGATCAGCATCGCCGACCCGCTGGCCAGCGCGATCTTCGACGCGACCGTCTTCCACGCCGGCTGGCGCGGCGCCACCTGGTGGCCGTGGAGCGCGGTGGCCGTGCTCGCCCTGCTCGCGGTGGGCGTGGCGCTGCTGGCCGGTGCCCGGGCCGTGCCGAAGCCGGCGGATCAGGACAGCCGGCTGGTCGGGTCCTCGGCGCCGGGGTCATAGCGGCACGTCGTGCCGACGCCAATCCGGGTGTACGTCGTACCGACGCCGATCCGGGTGTACTTCGTGCCGATGCCGAGCCGGGTGCACGGAGGGAAGTCCGCCGTCACACCCCGTGACGCCGAGGGGTTTCCGGCCGGTCCGTCACGGCACGGGCTGGCGGCGGCCGGTCGCGGCGCCGAAGACCTCGAGCAGGCCGTCGACCGTCGCCGACCACGGGAACTGCTCGGCCACGGCCCGGGCGTCGGCCTGCCGGCGCTCCGCGGGCACGTCGAGCAACGACTCGACGCCGTCGGCCAGGCCCTTGGGGGTGCCGTCGGTGACCCGCCCCGAATCCGGGCGCAGCAGCAGCTCCCCCGCCGCACCCTTGCCCGGCACCACCACCGGCACACCGCAGGCCAGCGACTCCAGGGTGGCCAGGCCGAAGGTCTCCGCCGGCGACGGCGACAGGGACACGTCGGCGCCGGCGACGAGGCCGGCCAGGCGCCGCCGGTCGGCGACGTGGCCGAGGAAGCGCACCGGCAGGCCGTCGGCGAGCCGCTCCAGCTTGCGCAGGTTGGGGCCGGTGCCGATGACGTCGAGGGTGGCCGGGATGCCGCGGCGGCGCAGCTCGCGCAGGGCTGCCACGGACAGGTCGGGGTGTTTCTCCGTCGACAGCCGGCTCACGGTGACCAGCCGGACCTGCTCACCGCCGGTGCGCGGGACGGGGCGGAACGTGTCCAGGTCCACGCCCAGCGGCACCCGGTGCGTCTTGACCGGCTCGAAGGCGCTGAACTCCGCGGCCGAGAACGCCGAGGTCAGCACGATGTGATCGACCAGGCGGTGCAGCCGCCGGTTGATCGCCGTCGCGGCGGAGTCCAGCGGGAACCAGCGCGGCACGCGGGTGCGCAGGATCGCGTTGATGCGCTCGTGTGACACCAGCACCAGCGGGACCCCGCGGCTGCGCGCCCACGGCGAGAGCCAGCCGATGCTCAGCTTGTCGTTGGCCTCCAGCACGTCGGGGCCCACCATGTCGAGCAGCCGGCACACCTTGGTGCGGGCGGTGAGCACCCGGTAGCCGCCCGAGCCGGGCAGCAGCGGGCTGCGCACCGTGAGGTGCCGGCCGTCGGGCAGGACGATGTCGCGGTCCTCCGTGCCCGGGACCAGCGTGATGCGCTCGTGGCCGGCCGCGACATACCCGCGGCCGGTCTGCTCCACGCAGGTGCGCAGGCCGCCCGACACCGGGGTGTAGAAGTTGGCGAGCTGGACGATCTTCATGACGCCGCCGCGTCGATGACGGCGCCGTAGGTGGTGGCGCGCGCGCCGGCCTTCAGCGCGCCCTCGATGGCCCGCAGCGTGTCGTCGCGCAGGCCGGGGCGGTGCAGGTCGTCGGGGTGCAGGGCGACGCGGACCAGGCCGCGGCGGCGGGCCGCCCAGGCCGCGCCGGCGCGCAGCACCGCGGAACCGAGCCGCTCGCCGGTGCCGCCCGGGCGGTGCGACAGCGCGAAGCCGCGGCGGGCCAGGGAGGCCCGGCCGGAGCGCAGGTCCTTCACGCCGAAGTGATCCGTGGTGTACCGAAACCCGGCGTTCGCCAGCGCCCGCACCGCGCCCGGCGAGGCGAGCCAGCCCGGCGGCGTGAACCCGGTGGTGTGCAGCCCGAGGCGGTCGAGCACGGCCTTGGCGGCGTCGAGCCGCTCGGTCGCCTGCCGCTCGTCCAGCGCGGCGAACTCGGCCGCGCCGCGGGCCACGGCCCGCCCGACCGCTCGGCGCACGGCGCCGCCGTCCGGCCCGGCCCGGTGGCACCAGCCGTGCAGGACCAGCTCGTCACCGTGGGCGGCGCGCTCGCGCAGCACCTCCGCGTAGCCGTCGTGCTCCGACAGCTCCATGCCGCGCCACGGCCCGGGGATCACCAGCAGCGACACCGGGATGCCCAGCGCGTCCGCGTCGGCGCACCAGCGGGCGGTCTCGTCGGCGGTCGCCGGCGCCACGTCGTGGACGCTCACCACCATCAACGGCCCGCGTGCGCCACCGGAGTCCTCGCAAGACGCATCCACACCCATCACCAACGCCCATCACACCAGGTCAAGGCGGCGCACAGCTGCCGAGTCGGGGTACCTGTCGCCGGACGGTAGCACGTGCCGCACAACCGCCTGGGGTCTCGGGCACCCACCGCCGCCCAATGCGGCGCACGTCACGATCATATCGATGAGCAACGCCCCACGCAGACCCGAACGACGCGTGTCCGCCTGATGCGAACCGGTGCATTTCGCCAAGATTCTGTCAAGACTTGACATTTGTCGCCATTATAGCGGCTTCCGCCGATGCCGTGTCGCCGCTCGCCGTACGGGTGCGCCGTCGCCGGCTCGCCTCCATCTCTGCGTAAAATGGTCAGGTCACCAAGTCACCTGGAGACCATCATGACCGGCGGGGCCGAGTTCAGCCCGGTGCGGCGCTCCTCCGCCGCGTCGGAGGCGATGCGCAGCATCCAGGAGATGATCGTCGACGGGCGGCTCTCCCCCGGTGCGCGCCTGCCCGCGGAGCGCGAGCTCAGCGAGCTGCTCGGCATCAGCCGGCCGACGCTGCGCGAGACGATCCGATCCCTGGTCAGCATGAACATCCTGGAGAGCCGGCACGGCTCGGGCACGTTCGTCGCCGCGCTGGACACCGCGACCCTGCTCGAGCCGCTGCAGTTCGTGATGGCGCTCAACGACCGCACCGTCGACGAGCTCTTCGAGGCGCGGCTGCTGCTGGAGCCGGCCCTCGCCGCGCTGGCCGCCGCCAGGGCCGACGCCGCGCAGGTCGCCGCGATGCGTGCCGCCATGAACGACCGGGACCGGGTGGCCGCGGACGTGACCCTGCACCGGCTCGTCGCCGAGGCGGCCGGCAACGCGCTGCTGTCCACGATGCTGCAGACGCTGTCGACGCTGGGGCGCGCGAGCCGCGCGATGACCGCGTCGCGCCCCGGCGTGCTGCGCCGCACCGCCGCGGAGCACCAGGCGATCGTGGACGCGATCGACCGCCGTGACGCGGCCGCGGCCCGCGACGCGATGGCCGCGCACCTGAACCGCATCGCCGGGGCGGCCCGCCGTACGGCCGGGGCGGGCGGGCCGGACCACTAGCCGAGATTGGCTTGACCACTTGTCCGCATGGGTCATACGTTTGCGACCATGAGATTCGCGCGCCTCGGCCCGGCCGGCTCGGAGCGACCCGCCGTGGTCGCCGACGACGGCACATACCTCGACCTGTCCGGACTCACCGGCGACATCGACGGCGCGTTCCTGGCCTCGGACGGGCCGCAGCGGGCCCGCGCGGCCCTGGACTCGCTGCCGCGGCTGGAGGTGCCGGCCGGCACGCGGCTCGGCCCGCCGATCGCCCGGCCCGGCAAGATCGTCTGCATCGGCCTCAACTACGCCCGGCACGCCGCCGAGTCCGGCGCCCAGCCGCCCGCCGAGCCGGTCGTGTTCATGAAGGCCTCGGACACCGTCGTGGGCCCGGACGACGACGTGCTCATCCCGCGGGCCAGCGTCAAGACCGACTACGAGGTCGAGCTGGCGGTCGTCATCGGGACCACCGCGCGGTATCTCGACGGCCCGGACGACGCCGCGGCCCACATCGCGGGGTTCGCCGTCAGCAACGACGTCTCCGAGCGCGAGTTCCAGCTCGAGCGCGGCGGCCAGTGGGACAAGGGCAAGAACTGCGAGACCTTCAACCCGCTCGGCCCCTGGCTGGTCACGCCCGACGAGCTGGACGTCCCGGCGCTGCGCCTGCGCTCGTGGGTCAACGGCGAGCTCCGCCAGAACGAGCTCGCCGCCGACATGATCTTCGGCGTGCCTCACCTGATCTGGTATCTGAGCCAGTTCATGGTCCTGCATCCCGGAGACGTGGTGAACACGGGCACCCCGGCGGGCGTCGCGATGGGCCTGCCCGGCCAGCCGTATCTGCGCGCCGGCGACGTGGTCGAGCTGGAGATCGAAGGCCTGGGCCGCCAGCGCCAGCACTTCGCTTAGCTCCTCCCCCGGCGGCGGGTGGTTGTCAGGCGGCGGCGCGGCGGAGCGTTCCGGAGAACGGACTGTGGCCGCTCAGCGACGCGGTGCAGACGAAGCGCCGCACGGCCTGGCCCGGGATGCCTTCCTGGAACCACCACAGATATCCCGACGTGTACCGGTCGTCCCGGCCGCCGGCCCACTCGCGGACGGCGGCCGGGCAGAGCTGCTCGTCCAGCACTGCGATCTGGTCGACCGTCGGCACGGTCGCGAACGTCGCGGTCAGGTCGCGCACGAGGGTGACCTCGTCGGTGTGCGGGCCGCCGCACGGCACGACGGCGATGGAGCGGCGGTTCGGCGTCTCGGCCAGGCACGCGCCCGGCCGCAGCGCGGCGAACACGTCGGCGCGCGTGGCGTCCGGGCCACCCGGCAGCGCGGTGGCCGGCGTCCACGGCACGGGCCACGTGGCGGGCGCGGTCGCGGGCCGCGCGACGGACGGGGACGCGGGCCGCCCCGGCGTGGCCGATACCGTGTCGCCAGCGGGCGCCGTCGTGGTCGGCACCGGGTCGCCGGCGGACGGCTCGGCCGATGCGGTGCCATGGGTGGACGGCGCGAGCGCCGGGCCGGCTCCGGCGGGTGGGTGCCCGTCCGCGGCGTGGCTCGCCGGCAGCGTCCGCCACGCCAGCGCGCCGAGCACGAGCACGAGCGACAGCGCGAACAGCGGGAGCGCCGGGCCGCGGCGAGCCCCGCGCCGCAGCGGCGGGCGCCGGGCGAGGCCGGCGGCCGGCTGCCGCGGGGGTGTCCAGACCCGCCACGGCGCGGGGACATGTCTCGGCGGCGGCACCTGGTATCGCCGGATGTCGCGCTCGGAGCGCTTCGCGGCCTCGGCCCAGGCCTCGTCGAAGATCGGTGTCTCGGTGCCGTCGCCCTCGTCCGCCCGTGCCGGTTGCTGTCCTGATCGTCATCCGGCGTTCAGCCGGAGCCCGGCGGCGAGCGTCAGGTCGCGCGCTGAGCCGCGCGGCGCAGGGCGGCCAGCGACGCCTCGACATCGGCGGCGTCGGTCGACCAGTTGCTCACCGAGACGCGCAGGACGGCCCTTCCGCGCCAGCGGGAGCCGGACATCCATGCGGTACCGTCCGCCAGCAGCGCCCGGGTCACCGCGGCCGTGCGCTCGTCATCGCCGAACGCGGCGCACACCTGGGTGAACACGACGTCGTTGAGCACCTCGGCGCCGTCGATCGCGGCGATGCCCTCGGCCAGCGCCCGGGCGTTGCGGACCAGGCCGTCGACCAGGCCGGTGACGCCGCTGCGGCCCAGCGAGCGCAGCGCGGCCCACACCGGCACGCCGCGGGCCCGCCGGGACAGCTCCGGCACCTTCTCGAGAGGGTCGGCGGGGCCGGGTCCGGCCGTCTGGATGAGGTAGCTGGCGTGCACGCCCATCGCCGCGCGCAGCGCACCCGGGTCGGCAACGACGACAACGCCGCAGTCGTACGGCACGTTCAGCGTCTTGTGCGCGTCCGTTGCCCACGAGTCGGCGTCGGCCAGACCGGGCACCAGGTGCCGCAGGCCCGGCGACGCGGCCGCCCACAGCCCGAACGCGCCGTCGACGTGCACCCAGGCGCCGTGGCGGTGGGCGATCTCGGCCGCCTCGCCGATCGGGTCGAATGCTCCACTGTGGACGTTCCCGGCCTGCAGGCAGACGATGACCGGCCCGTCCCCGCCGGCCTCGAGCGCCTCGGCGAGCGCGTCGAGCCGGATGCGGCCCTGCTCGTCGGCGGCGACCGCGGTCGGTGCGCCCAGCCCGAGGTACCGCAGCGCCAGATCGAGCGTGTCGTGGCGCTCCTCGCCGACCAGGACCCGGATGCGCGGCGCCCCGAAGAGCCCGTCGGCGTCGAGGTTCCAGCCGGCCCGGTCGAGCACGTGCCGGCGGGCGGCGGCCAGCCCGGTGAAGTTGGCCATGGTGGCCCCGGTGACGAACCCGACGTCGGCGCCGGCGGGCAGGCCCAGCAGGTCGACGACCCAGGCGCCGGCCGCCTCCTCCAGCGCGGCGACGGCCGGCGTCGGGTACCGCATCGAGGCGTTCTGGTCCCAGGCGCTCACGAGCCAGTCGGCGCCCAGTGCCGCGGGCAGGGTGCCGCCGATGACCCAGCCGTAGAACCGCCCGGAGGGCATCGCCATCAGCCCGGGCTCGGCCGAGCGGGCGAGCAGGTCGACCACCTCGGCGGGGTCAGCCGGGCCGTCGGGCAGCGGACCGCCGAACACCGGGGCGAGTCGGTCGGCGTCGGCCCGCGGCGGGACGGGCCGGTCCGGCAGCGAGCCCAGCCAGGCCCGGGCGTGCGCGCCGGCCATGTCCAGCGCCGCATCGTAAGCATCTCTCCTCGCGCTCATGCCCTTACTGTGCGCCCCGTCACTGGGTGTGCGTCCAGGGCCAACGGTGATCGGCTGGACTGCCGTAGGATGTGGGGAGCGTCGCGGTGTACCCGGCTCATAGGCCGCCGAGGGCATGGAGGCGCGGAACCCCTCCGGGAACCCACGTTGGACGAGTTCACCCCGCCGCGCCTGCAGGCGCTCGGCAACCAGCTCATCGAGATCCACCAGCAGTTGCGGGCGTTGCTGGCCAACGCCGCCGACATTTCGGATGTCTCGCAACATTTCAGGAATCACTGCCTGGCATTCTGTTCGGCGCTCGACCGGCACCACACCGGCGAGGAGCGCGGCATGTTCCGGGTGCTGGCCGAGCGCCATCCCGAACTGCGGCCGGTGATCGAGGAGCTGCGGCGCGACCACGAGCAGATCGCGGAGCTGCTGCGCCGGGTCGCGGCCGCACCGACCCGCGCGGAGCTCGACGGCCTCGCCGCGGTGATGGAGTCGCACTTCGCCTTCGAGGAGCGCCGCCTCGTCGCCGCCCTCAATGCGCTGACCTAGAGCGACCGTAGATCTGGCCGTCGCATCCCGGTCTGCCCGGCACCCGGTTTCCATGATCCACGGGTGCCGTACCGGCAGTCCGGGATGGCAGAAAAATGTGGGTGGCGGTGGCCGGCGGTGTTGACGTCGTTTCCTCGATTGGTGCCGTGAGCCCGACATGATCCGGACGCGGGAGCTAGTCCCAGCGTAACCGCAGGCTAGACGACCTCGGAGTTGATCTGTGAAATGGTCGCCCACAGCCTCGTCCGGCCCTCGTTCGTGCCCGACGCGCCGATCCGCCGGTTGCGGGATCTGACCCGCCGCCGCACCGGCGTACTACTCCGCGAACGGGCCCGCGAGAAGCAGCGGACGCAGAAGCTCCTCGAAGACGCCGGGGTCAAACTGCCCACGGTCGCCACCGACATCTTCGGCGTATCCGGGACGCACCGCCTCCCCACCACCGCGCACCTCACCTCCTGGGCCGGACTATGCCCCGGCAACAACAAGACCGGCAGCAAGCCCAAACCCGCACCAACCCGCCCAACCAACACATGGCTCAAAAGCTCCCGCGGCACCGCCGCACCCGCACCCGCTACCCCAACGCCCAGTACCGCCACATCGCCGCCCGCCGCGGCGACAAACGCGCCATGACCGCCGTCGCACACACCCCGCTACACGCCGCCCGGCACGTCCTGACCACCACCCCCTGCCACGACCTATTCTCGCCATGCCCACGGAGAGTTCTTGTACTGATTTGAGCACTTTCTCTCCGTGATCACGAAAGCTCCACACGCCGCGGCCGCCGGATCAGCATCTCGAGCCGAGCATAACCGAAATTTCGGATATGTCCGTCACGGAGTGGCGGACATATCCGGGGCCCAGCGCGCCCGCAGGGCCAGTTGCAGGGCCAGGCGCTCGTCCGGGTCGTCCAGCGCGTCGCCGAAGAGGTCCCGCAGGCGGCGCAGGCGGTAGCGGACCGTCTGCGGGTGGGTGTGCAGGGCCCGCGCGGCCGGGATCACCTGCCCCTGGGCGCGCAGCCAGGCGTGCAGGGTCTGGGCCAGCGGGCGGCGCGACGCCGGCGACAGGTCCGCCAGCGGGACCAGCACCCGGTCGGCCAGGCGGTCGGCGACGCCCGGCTCCCAGGACAGCAGCAGCGCTACGAGGTGCTCGTCGCAGTCGACCACGCCGTCGGGGAGGCCGGACGCCTGTTGCAGCTCCAGGGCCTTGCGGGAGATGCGGTAGGAGCGGCGGGCCTCGCGCAGCGGGACGACCGGGCCGACGGCGGCGCGGCGCCCGGCCAGCGTGCGGTCCAGTGTGGACGCGGTGGGGCGCAGCAGGCGGGTCGCGCCGTCGATCACGGTGGCGATCGCGCCGCCGCCGGCCGCCCGCGCCAGGTGCTCGGCGTCGGCGCCCTCGACGCTGACCGCGCACAGCTGGGCGGGCAGCGGCCAGCGGGCCGCCTCGGCGGCGGCGTGCAGCGCGGCGTCGGCGGGCGGGTCGGGCTGCACGAGGAGGGTGATGAGCCGCCGGCGCACCTGGGCCCAGTCGTGCGCGGCGTCGCGCTGCTCGTCGAGGTAGCCCTCGGCCGCGGCGCCGGCGAGGGCGTCCACGTAGCCGAACAGGGCGGCGGCGATGACGTACAGCTCGGCCGGCGGCACCGGGCCGGGCCGCTCGACCACGGCGGCCCAGAAGGTCTGGGCGCCAACGGTGAGGATCGAGCGCAGGGCGTCGACGCGGTGACCCTCGCGGTACTCGGTGCGACCCAGCTCGGCGAAGACGGCGAGAGTGGGGCCGAGCTCGGCGCCGGAGGTGAAGGTGGCCACGGCCGTCTCGACGCCGAGGGTCAGGCCGTGCCCCTGGCCGCCGGAGAGCGAGCGGCCCTGCCCGCGCATCGCGGCGCGGACAGCCGCGAGGACGCGCTCCTGCAGCAGCGGGTGCAGGTCTTGAAGATGCTGCGGCAGCGCGGCTTTTGTCACCGGGGTGACAAAATCCGCCGGAGTTTGTATCTCGGGCACCAACGATTTTGGCATACGCGTACCTAGCCTGGTCGGGTGGATGCGGATGTGATCGTCGTCGGGGCGGGCCTGGCCGGGCTGGTGGCCGCGGCCGAGGTGGCCGACGCGGGCAAGCGGGTGATCCTGCTGGACCAGGAGCCCGAGCAGAGCCTCGGCGGGCAGGCGTTCTGGTCGTTCGGCGGGCTGTTCCTGGTCGACTCGCCGGAGCAGCGCCGGATGGGCATCCGCGACTCGGTCGAGCTGGCCTGGCAGGACTGGCTGGGCAGCGCGCAGTTCGACCGGCCGGAGGACGAGTGGCCGCGCCGCTGGGCCGAGGCCTACGTGCACTTCGCCGCGGGCGAGAAGCGGGCCTGGCTGCGCGCCATGGGACACCGGCTGTTCCCGGTGGTCGGGTGGGCCGAGCGCGGCGGCGGGCCGGCCGACGGCCACGGCAACTCGGTGCCGCGCTTCCACATCACGTGGGGCACCGGGCCGGGCGTCATCGAGCCGTTCGTACGCCGGGTGCGCGCGAGCGACCGCGTGCAGCTGCGCTTCCGCCACCGCGTCGACGCGCTGCTGCCCGGCGGCGTGGTGCGCGGCACGGTCCTGGAGCCCAGCACCGTCCTTCGTGGACAGACGAGCTCACGCACCGCGGCCGGCGAGTTCGAGCTCTCCGCGCAGGCCGTCATCGTCACCTCCGGCGGCATCGGCGGCGACCACGACCTGGTCCGCAAGGCGTGGCCGGCCCGGCTGGGCGCCCCGCCGCGGCGGATGGTCGCCGGGGTGCCCGCCCACGTCGACGGCCGGATGCTCGGCATCACCGAGGCGGCCGGCGGGCGGATCATCAACCCCGACCGGATGTGGCACTACACCGAGGGCCTGCGCAACTGGGACCCGGTCTGGCCCGACCACGGCATCCGCATCCTGCCCGGCCCGTCGTCGCTGTGGCTGGACGCGACCGGCCGGCGCCTGCCGGGGCCGTGCTTCCCGGGCTTCGACACGCTGAACACCCTGCGGCATCTCATGGCCACCGGGTACGACCACAGCTGGTTCATCCTGACCCAGAAGATCATCGAGAAGGAGTTCGCGCTGTCGGGCTCCGAGCAGAACCCCGACCTCACCAACCGCAGCGTCCGGCAGGTGCTGCAGCGGGTGAAGAAGGGCGCGCCTGGGCCGGTCGAGGCGTTCAAGCGGCACGGCTCGGACTTCGTCGTCGCGTCCACGCTGGACGAGCTGGTGGCCGGGATGCAGCGGCTCGAGCCCGATGTTCCGCTGGACCTCGCCGCGATCCGCGGCACCGTCGAGGCCCGCGACCGCGAGCTGGCCAACACGTTCACCAAGGACGCGCAGATCACGGCGATCCGCGGCGCCCGGTCGTACCGCGGCGACAAGCTCATCCGCGTCGCCACCCCGCACCGCCTGCTGGATCCGAAGGCGGGCCCGCTGATCGCGGTGCGCCTGAACATCCTGACCCGCAAGACCCTCGGCGGCCTGGAGACAGACCTGTCGGGCCGCGTGCTGCGCGCCGATGGCAGCCCGCTGCCGGGCGTCTACGCGGCCGGCGAGGTGGCCGGCTTCGGCGGCGGGGGCATGCACGGGTACAACTCGCTGGAGGGCACGTTCCTGGGCGGCTGCCTGTTCTCGGGTCGCACCGCCGGCCGCGCCGCGGCCGAGGCAGTCTAGCGCTATCTACTTCGACCTGAAAAAGTAGATCGACGGTTGTCGGCGTGTCCGGCTGGGCTGGGCACGCCGGGCTACCACAATGACCGGTGACAGGAAGTCGTTGGCGCGCAAGGGATTGCGGTCATGCTGCGGACGCGGAACATCCAGCCGTCGTTGTGGGAGTCGGTACTGCCGGAGGTGTGCCTGCGGCTACCCGCGGAGCTGGAACGCGTCGATGCGTGGCTGGACGATGAGCGGTTCTTCGCCCCGTTCGTGCCGCACTTCTCGGCGCGGATGGGCCGGCCGAGCGTGCCGATGGAGACCTACCTGCGGTTGATGTTCCTCAAGCACCGCTACCGCCTCGGTTACGAGTCGCTGTGCGCGGAGGTGTCCGACTCGATCTCGTGGCGGCGGTTCTGCCGCATCGACATCGACGGTCGGGTGCCGCACCCGACCACGCTGATGAAGATCACCACCCGGTGCGGGGAACAGGCGATCGCCGAACTCAACGAGCAACTCCTGGCCACAGCGGCCGAAGCCAGGGTGGTGAAGACGGGAAAAGTTCGCGCCGACACCACCGTGGTGTCGGCGAACGTTGACTACCCCACCGACACCGGGCTCCTCGCGCGGGCGGTCGGGCGGATGTCCCGCCTCGTGCGCCGGATCAGGGCGGTCGGTGCCGCGCCGCGCACCGGGTTTCGGGACCGCACCCGCGCCGCCGGGCGGCGCGTCCGGGCTATCGCGGCGCACCTGCGACTGCGCGGCGCGCAGGCCCGCGAGGAGGGTCAGGCCACCATCGCGCGGATCACCGCCGAACTGGCCGGCCTGGCACAGCACAGTGCCGTCGAAGCGCGGGCGGTGCTACGCAACGCCCGCCATGCCCTGGCCCGGGTGACCGGCCGCGCCAAGGGCCGACTGCGCCGCGCCGTCGACGAACTGGCGGTCATCATCGAGCGCACCGACCGGGTGATCGCTCAGGCGCGGACCCGGCTGGCCGGCGGTATGCCGGACGCGGCGACCCGTCTGATCAGCCTGCACGACCCCGACGCCCGCCCGATCGCCAAGGGCCGCCTCGGCAAACCCGTCGAGTTCGGCTACAAGGCCCAGGTCGTCGACAACATCGACGGCATCGTCCTGGACCACACGGTGGAGCAGGGCAACCCTCCCGACGGCCCGCAGCTGGCCCCGGCGGTCGAACGGGTCACCCGCCGCACCGGCCGACCGCCGGGCGCGGTGGCCGCGGACCGCGGCTACGGCGAGGCGGCCGTGGAGACCGACCTACGCGACGCCGGCGTGAAAACGGTGGCGATTCCCCGCAAAGGCAAGCCGGGCACCGCCCGGCAAGCCCACGAGCGGCAACCCGGCTTCCGCCGCCTGGTCAAATGGCGCACCGGCTGCGAAGGACGGATCAGCCACCTCAAACACCGCTACGACTGGGACCGCACCCGCCTCGACGGCCTCTCCGGCGCCCGAATCTGGTGCGGATACGGCGTGCTGGCCCACAACCTCACCAAAATCACCGCCCTCGCCGCCGCCAACGCCTGAAACCCAAGCCCCAGCAGCAGTCCACACCACCGCGACCGCCGCCACCATGCGTGACCAACCGCGCCCGAACTCACTTTTTCAGGTCGAAGTATCTAGGTGTTGCGTTCGGGGCGGGCGACGCGCCGGAACTGCAGGGCCACGACGATCTCGGCCGTGCCGAGGATCAGCGACGTGATGCCGGTCAGCAGGATCAGCGCGTGCGGCGACAGGCCCGGGTTGGCCAGGAACACCAGGCCGACCACGATCGAGGCGGCGGCCAGGGCGAACAGCCCCAGCCGCGCCCGGCCGCGGGCCAGCAGGCCGAGCAGCAGCTCCGCGAAGCCGCTGAGCAGCCAGGCCAGGCCGATGACCACCGACAGCGCGATGGCCCCGGACACGGCGTCGCGCAGGCAGGTCACGCCGACGACGAGCAGGATCAGGCCCAGCGCGCCGTCGAGGATCTGCTGGGTCAGGCCGTGGGCGCGGCTGAAGGCGCCGACGAGCCGCATGACGCCCGTGCCGACGAGCCAGATGCCGGCCAGGACGCCGAGCAGGCGCAGGGTGGCGTGCGGCTGCACGAGGACGGCGATGCCGAACACCAGGGTGACGGCGCCGACGGCGAGCAGCTGCCAGAACGGCACGGCGGCGGTGGTGCGCTCGGTCGTGACGGTGGTCATGCGGTACCTCCCAGGGCTCTGCGCCACGAGACGGCGATGGCGGCGACGGGCGGGGCCAGGAACACGCCGAACAGGCCGCCGACCGCGGCACCGAGGACCGTGACGGCGAGCACGGTCACCGGGTGCAGGCCGAGCGCGCGGCCGAACACCGCGGGGCGCAGGATGCCCTCGAGGACGTTCTGCGTGATGAGGACGATGAGCAGCATCCACACCGCGGTCGGCACCCCACCGGCGCCGAGGGCGATGAGCACCGCGAACCCGGCGGAGATCCAGGCGCCGAGATAGGGCACGTACGCGGCGGCGAACGTCAGCATCGCGATCGTCCCGACCAGCGGCAGCCCCAGCAGCAACGCGCCGAGCGTGATGACGGCGGCGTCCATGAGCGCGATGAACGTGGTGCCGAGCATGTATCGCCGGAACTGGTACGCGGCGCTGCCGGCGAGCTCGCGCAGCAGGCCCGGCCGGTGTGGCAGCCGCGCCTCGAGCGCCTCGAAGCAGCGCGGGCCGTCGCGAAAGGCGTAGAAGAGGAGGTACCCGCCGATGAGGATGCCGACGGCGACCTGACCGGCCACGACGGCACTGCTGGCGAAGGCGGAGCCGAGCCCCGTAAGCGCGGTGCGCCAGCCCGGCCACTGCCGCAGGGTCTGCACCGGGTCGGCGCCGAGCAACTGGTGCAGCCGCGCACCGGCGTGCTCGGCGGTGGGCAGCCATTTCGAGGCCTCGCCGACGACCGCGATCCCGAACAGCACCGCGAGCGCGAGGAGTGCGAGCGGCACCGCGATGGCCCCGGCCAGAGCCGCCACTCCGGCCGGGACCCCGCGGCGGCGAAGACCGTCGACGACGGGTTGCAGGGTCGCGCCGACGAGGGCCATCACCAGCAGGGGCAGTACGAGCGGGAGCAGGATCCCCCCGGCGACCACCAGCATCGCAGCGCCGATGACCAGGCCGGTGAAGGACCAGCCAAGCCGGCCGTACCGCCCGAGCCGCCCCGTGGGGCTGGTGGGATCAGCCACGCGTCCAGCCGGCGGCGTTGCCGTTCGCCCCGACCGAGGCGCCGGTCGTGGGCCCGGACCCGAGCAGCGCCGCCTTGGCGCGGTCGTACTCGGCCTCGGTCAGCACGCCGCGCTGCTTGAGATCGGCGAGCTTGGTCAGTTCGTCGGCGGTGCTCGGCGCGGGGGCCACGTCGCGGGCCTGTTCGCGGACGTAGTCGCGGACCTGGGCCTCCTGCTGCCGGGCGCGCTCGGCCGAGCGTGCGTTCATCGACCGGCCGCGCGCGACGAGGTACACCAGCGCGCCCAGCCACGGGAACACGATGAGGAACACGGTCCACGCCGCCTTCGCCCACCCGTTCATCGAGTGATCCCGGAAGATGTCGGTCAGGATGCTGACCATCAGCCAGATCCAGGCGAACACCACCATGAACCACAGCGTCGACCGAACGACGTCACCGAACGAGATGTCGTCCATGTGCCTGCCTCCCGACTGCTCGCCACCACGTGGCATCGGCTCGGGGCCGGGTGGCCCCGACGGATCCAGCGTCTGGGCCGGCCGGCGACCCGCCATCGCCCTCGCCGGGCGACCGGGCGGTAGAGTCGGCGCACGTGCGACGAGCCCCCATCTCCGGCCTGCTGGCGCTCGCGGTGACCGTCCCCGGCGTGGTCGTCGCCCTCGCCGGCGTCGATGCGCCGGCCGCCGCGGCGGCGCTCGTGTTCGGCGCCGCCATCGTCGGGGCCGCGTTCGTGCTCGCCTGGGCGGCCGAGGCGGCGCAGGTCGACGTGTCGGCCGGGCTCGCCGTCGCGCTGCTCGCGCTGATCGCCGTCCTGCCCGAGTACTCCGTCGACTTCGTGTTCACCTGGCGCGGCGGCGAGGCCGCGGCGCGGTACGGCGCCGCCTGCGCGCCACCGGGCGCCGAGACCTCGGCGTGCTCGCTGGCGCTGGCGAACATGACCGGGGCCAACCGGATCCTCGTCGGCGTCGGGTGGGTCCTCGTGGTGCTCATCGCGTGGCGGCGCTCGAAGGGGCGGGGGATCCGGCTGGGACGCGCGGATGCCGTACCGCTGGCGTTCCTGGCCATCGCGTCGCTGTACTGCCTGCTGCTGCCGTTCAGGCGCACGCTGACGCTGTGGGACACCGCCGTGCTCGTCGCGGTGTTCGTCGCCTACAGCTGGCGCGTGTCTCGGGCGCCGGCCGGCGAGCCCGACCTGATCGGCCCGTCGGCCTGGGTCGGCGGCCTGGCGAAGACGCCCCGCCGGGCCACGGTCATCGCGCTGTTCGCCGTGTCGGCCGGGGTCATCCTGCTGTGCGCCGAGCCGTTCGCCGAGGGACTCGTCGAAACCGGCGCGCAACTGGGCGTCAGCCAGTTCCTGCTCGTGCAGTGGGTGGCGCCGCTGGCCTCGGAGGCGCCGGAGCTGCTCGTCGCCGGCCTGTACGCGTGGCGTTTGCACACCACGGAGGCCCTCGGCGCGCTGGTCTCGTCGAAGGTCAACCAGTGGACCCTGCTGGTCGGCACGGTGCCGATCGTGTTCGCCGCCTCCAGCGGCGGCTGGTCGGGCCTGCCGATCGAGCCCGCCCAGCGCGACGAGTTGCTTCTGACGGCGGCCCAGTCGCTGCTGGCGATCGCGCTGCTGGTCGGCCTGACGCTGAGCCTGCGCGCGGCGCTGCTGCTGGCGGGCCTGTTCGTCCTGCAGTTCGCGCTCGGCGCCGCGGTCCCGGCGGCGTGGCACGAGCGCGAGCTGCTCGGCCTGTCCCTGCTCTACCTCGCCCTGGCCGCCCTGACCCTGGTACGCAAGCGGGCCCACCTGCTGCCCATGCTCCGCGACGGCCTGCTGACCCGCTACGAGGAGCTCGGCGAGGACCTGCACTGCACCACGACCGGCGGCGGCCGCCTCCGCCTGCGCACCCGGCGGTGGGCGCGCATCCACGCGTGACCGGCGGCGGCGAGCCGGGGGGTTCGCGTGCGCCGAGCCGGGGCCGGCTGGTCATGACGACGGGACCGCGTCCTGCAGGAGGTGCCAGGTCGGCGGGCTGGCCGGGTCGGCGACGGTGATGGAGCGCAGCACCCGCAGGAGTTCGTCGTCGGGCACGGACGGGCCGCCGGCGGCCTCGATCTGCCACTGACCGTCGGGGCTGCTGGTGTAGCACAGGCCGGGCCGCTGGCAGAACGCCTCGCCGGGCGCGCGGGTGTCCTTCGCGTACCACGACCGGTACAACGTCAGCTCTATCGTCGGCAGCCGGACACCGCCGGCCTCGGGGACGCTGACCGGGCCCGCGAGACTCGTGTACGTGGCGGCACCCTTGACCAAACTGACGTACGACTCGCCGGGAATCGACCTGGTGAGCGAGCCGTCCGCGGTGCCGGCCGCCTGCGGGGTGAACCCGGCGGGCACGTGGCCGAGCCTGAACGCGAGCCGCGCCGCGTCCGGCTCACCGGAGCGCAGAGCGGCGGCCACGAACGCGAGCTCATCGCGGGCCATCGGCCGGCCCTGCTCGGTGGAGGCGACGACCGCCCAGGCGTCGTCCGCGTACTGCCACGCCAGCGCCGGGCCGTCGGGCAGGCCCGCCATGAGCCGCAACGACGGGAGGTACCGGCCCGGGCGGCGGCCGACCGGGACCGGCTCGCCGCCGGCGAACGCGGACGGGTCGAAGGCGCCGGCGCGGTACACCACGACGACCCCGGCGGCGAAGCTGAACCCGCGATAGCTCTCCGTCGGACCGGTCACGACGCTGGCCGCATCCGGCCGGGTCACCTCGGCCACCTGATAGCCCGGCGTCACGTGCACGGTCCCGGAGAGCGAGAACCGCTCGCCGGTGAACGGCCGGATGTTGCCCACGAGCGGCTCGGCCGGGTAGTCGAACGCCGATGCGCCGGCGTCACCGGTCTCGGCGGGCACAGCCGGCACTCCCAGGCGCGGCGCCACGGCCGCGATCGCGACGGCCGCGACCACGGTGACCGCGGCGAACAGCCCCGTGCGGCCGACCCGGCGCCGCGTGCGCAGCCGGCGCCCGGCCGCGACGGCGTCCTCGACGTCGAACCGCGGCGGCGGCAGCGCCGTGCGCGCGTCCCGCAGCAGCTCAGGCAGTTCGGATCTCATGGCGCCCCTCCGCATGCTCTTCGATGGAAACGTCGACTCCGAGGATCTGGCGCAGCCCGTCGAGCCCCCGCGAGGTGTACCCCTTGACGGTGCCCTCCGGGCAGCCCAGCGCCTCCGCGGTCTGCTGGACGCTGAGCCCCTCCAGGAAGCGCAGCACCAGCACGGCACGCAGGCGCGGCGGCAGGCGCAGCAGCGCGGCCCGGACCCGCAGCCGCTCGTCCACCTCGCCGGTGCCGTCGTCGGGCAACGCCCGGTCGGGCAGCGCGTCGCCGGCCGCCTGCTCGCGCCGCCACCAGGGCCGGCGCGTCTCGTCGATCGCGGCGCGCACCACCGCGGTACGCACGTAGGCGAGCGGGTTGTCGATGTGCCGCCACCGCGCGTAGAGCCGGGCGAGCACGGTGAGCACGGCGTCCTCGCCGGCCTGCCAGTCGCCGCAGGTCAGGTACGCCAGGCCGCGCAACGGCTCCAACTGCACGCTGACGAAGTCCCGGAACTCTGCCTCCGCGTCCCTCACACCGATTGGACGGAGCGCGGGCCCTTCTCGGTTACAGCGGGCGGCAGGAATCTGCGAGCGTCGGGTGGGTCACCCGAAACGGCCGTGGACGTAGTCGGCGGTGCGCGGGTCGCGTGGCGAGCCGAACATGAGCGACGTCGGGCCGTGTTCGACGATGCGGCCGGGCTGGTTCTCCTCGGCGAGGAAGAACGCGGCCTGCTGGGAGACCCGGGCCGCCTGCTGCATGTTGTGGGTGACGATCACGATGGTAACGTCCTCGACCAGCTCGGCGATCGTCTCCTCGATGACCCGGGTGGACGTCGGGTCGAGCGCCGAACACGGCTCGTCCATGAGCAGGACCTTCGGGCGGATCGCCAATGATCGGGCGATGCACAGCCGCTGCTGCTGACCGCCGGACAGCGCGCCGCCGGGCTGGCGCAGCCGGTCCCGCACCTCGCGCCACAGCCCGGCGCGCACCAGGCACTCCTCGACCAGCTCGTCCTTGACCGAGCGGGCGACCCGCTGGCCGGTGAGCTTGAGGCCGGCGACGACGTTGTCGTAGATGGACATCGCCGGAAACGGGTTGGGCTTCTGGAAGACCATGCCGATCTGCCGGCGGGCGTCGGTGAGGCGCCGCCGCGGGTCGTAGATGTCCTCGCTGTTGAGCAGCACCTGCCCGGCCATCGACGCCGACGGCACGAGCTCGTGCATCCGGTTGAGGGTGCGCAGGAACGTCGACTTGCCGCAGCCGGACGGGCCGATGAGCGCGGTGACCTCACCCGCGCGGAGGTGCAGGGAGACCCGGTCGAGCACCATGCGGCGGCCGAACCAGGCCGTCACCCCGATCGCCTGGAGTCCGAAGAGCTCGCGGTGGCTGTGGTACGAGTCGGGAACGACAACTTCGGGCGCGGTCGTGTCCATGGCATGGTCCTCGCGTTTCAGAGCAGGTTGGGCAGGAGTCGTACGGTCTGCTCGGCGACCAGCAGGCCGAAAACGGCGACGAGCGGCACGAAGACGATCCAGGTGCGCACGCCTCCCCAGCGGTGCCGGGACCACACGGTGCCGGCCGCGGCGGCGACGAGGCCCTGCAGGCCCATGACCAGGATCCACAGCGACGACGTGTCGCCGGCGAGTGGGAGCTCCTGCGGGCTGACGGAGCCGGGACGCAGCGGACGCGGCGGGTTCGGCTGGGGCGGCGAGACGAGCTCGGCGTCCACCCGCAGCACCCCTTCGGGCAGGAACGGGGCGCCGACGGCCGTGACGAGCGTGAGCCGGCCGGCGCCGGGTGCGACCGGCGGCGGCGCCGCGTCGCCGGCGCGGCGGCTGCCCGTGACCCGGTAGGTGGCCTCGCCCTGTCCGGTGAGGACGGTGATGCGGTCGTCCGGGACGAGGCGCTGCAGGCCGCGGAACGGGCCGCCGTACGAGGCGGTGCGGCCCATGATGATGGCGGTGCCGGCCTGTCCGGGTAGCGCGCTGTCGCGCTGGTGCCCCGGTCCGCCCATCAGCACGCCGCCCGTGGTGCCCTCGAACACCACCTCGTCGACCCGCAGGGCCGGGATGCGCAGGACGGCCACCGGCGTGCCGAGCGGGAGCAGCTTGCCGTCGCGGGCCTGTCCGACGGGCGCGGTCGCCCTGGCGAGGTCGATGCGCAGCGTGTCCATGCCGGCTCTCTGCTTCGACTCGTGGACCAGGCGGCTGACCGCGGTGACGTGCACCGTCAGCCCGAGCAGGACGGCGGCGAGGACGATCAGCGCGGAGCTCAGGAAGTACCGCCAGGCGGGCGGGGTGTCGTCGTCCTCCCACTCCGGGGCCGGGATCGGGCCGAGGTCCGGCGGCTCGTACTCCGGCGGCTGTGGCCGTGCCGGCAGCAGGGCGGTCACTGCGCCTCCTGAGCTATGGTGGGCGGTGCCGGGGCGGGGAAGCGCTCCGGCACCGTTGGTGCGGGTATGGCTGCTTGCGCTGTGCGGGGTTCGTCAGGCGAGGACCCGGATCGTCACCGGGCTCGACGTGCCCGGCCGGACGTGGCTGTCGCCGGAGTAGACGGCGGTCAGCCGGTGGTTGCCGGCCGGGTTGAGCCCGGGGACGATCGCCGCGGCCACGCCGTGGAACAAGGTGGCGGTGGCGACGACCGTCGAGCCGTCCTTGATCTGCACGGTGCCGGTCGGGGTGCTGCCGTCGGCCGTCACCTGGATCAGGGCGATCAGCGGCTTGTTCACCTTGACGGTGGTCGGGAAGGCGAAGAAACCGGCCGCGGCGTCGGCCCGGCCGTCCCAGCGCCACTGCAGCACGTCGTAGAAGGTGTCCACCGGCCAGTCCGCCGCCTTCGGCGCGCGGGTGGCGGCCGAGATGTCGATCGGCGTCACGTAGGAGCTGACGACGGCGAAGTTCGCATCGACGCACGCACCGACGATGCTGAACGGCGCGGTGGCGATGACGGTGCCCACCGGCTTGGCCGCGTCCGCGGCGCTGAGCGCGGCGTCCGAGGTGCCGGCCGGCAGGATGCCGCCGACGAGGAACTGCGTGTTGCCGTTGTTGAACGCACCGGTCTGCACGGGGATGCTCAGGTCGGCGCCGAGCGCGACCGGCGCGGCGAGGGCCGTGCCGGCGCTGATGACGTTGGCCTCGTCGCCCTCTTTCGTGAGGGCGTTGAGGTAGTACTGGGAGCCCGCGGGGCAGTTGGTGGCCGGCGCGACGAGCGTGACGGTGTCGGCGGGGTTGCCGTCGCCGAACTGCCAGCTACCGGACAGCGGCTTCACGGTCACGGTGCTCCCGGTGGTCGCCGCCGCGGCCGGGGCGCTGAACGCGCCCACGAGCAACGACGAGGCGACGGCCGCCACCAGGAATGTCCGCTTGGACAGGTTCACAGGTACGGGTCCTTTCTGCTGGGCCGCTACGGGGCCGAGGTGTGGTCGGACTTACCTGATCGCCGGCCCAGGGCGATGAGCCCCGCGCCGACGACGATCAATGCGGCGGCTCCCCCGACCACGACCGCGACCGCCGGGCCGGTGCGCGGCAGGCCGCCGGAGGGTCCGCCGGGTGAGGGCGACGGCGACGGGCTCGCGCCCTCGGGCACGGTGATGGTGATCGTCACGGAGCCGTCGTCGGCGGAGGCCGCGGTCGCGGCGCCGGCGCCGCCCAGCGCGGCGAGGAACAACAGGGCAAGGGCGAGGATGGTACGGCGGGTCACAGCGTCTCCTCCACTCGCGCCTCTTCCAGCCGCTGGACGGCCGCGCGCCGCTCCTGCAGCCGGGCGCGATCGACGGCCTCGGCGAGGGCGCGCGCGGCGTTGCGGCGGCGCCGGCGCAGTTCGACCACGGTCAGCCAGACGGCGCCGGCGAGCAGCACCAGCACCGCGAGCTGGCTCCACGGCATCGCGAACAGGTCCGCGCTGCGCTGACCGGTGCCCAGGGCCGCGGCCGACAGCGACTCGGTGTACTTGTCGCCCTGCACCGCGGCGGGGGTGACCACGACCTTCGCGCCGAGCGGGCCGAGCGGGCCGACGCCGTGGACCGTGAGCCGGTACTGCAGGGACTGGCCCGGCAGGAGCTCGGCGACGGCGGGCCCGGCGGCGGTGGACAGCCGGCTGCCGGTCGCCGCGGTGACGTCGACGAGCTGGCCGGCCGCGAGCCGGACGTTGCCGGTGTTGCGCACGGTGTAGTCGACGGTGACGTCGCCGCCGGAGAACGGGTTGATCGAGTCGTGGTAGTCCGCGTCGAGCCTGGTGACGGCGAGCGACGGCACAAGCTTGCCGCGCACGCGCAGGTAGATCCGGGAGCCGATGCGGTTCTCGATGACGACCGGGCCGCTGCCCTGCTGTTGCAGCGACGCGACGATGCCGCCGACGTGGTCGCCCGGGGTACCGTTCGCCGGAACGGCGAGCGTGAACGGGACGTTCACCGTGGCGTGCGCCGGGACGGTGACGTGCTGCTGGGCCGGCGAGACCCACGCGCCGACGTCGGTGGGTTTCGTGTCGCCGGCAAGCAGGTCGAAGCCGCCCGATGCCGTGTTGACCGCGTCGCTGGCGTAGAGCCGGAAGGTCACGGGCGCGGCGCCGAAGTTGGTGACCGCCACGACGTCGCGCAGTGTCTGCCCGGGGTCCGTCTCGAACTCGAAGGCCGGGCGCCCGTCCGGTCCCTGCGCCGTGGCCGGCGCGACCGACCAGGTCACGGACGCCTTGCTCGGCTCGGGCGCGCCCGGCGACGGCGACGGGTTCGCCGGCGCCGCGACAACGGGCGCGGCGGCGAACAGGGTCGCGACAACGGCGGCGCATCCGGCGGTCAGGTGTTGCCTCATGACTGCTTCACGTCCGTTCGGTCGTGTCGTGGGACCCGGGAGGGGGGGGGGGCGGGCGCCGCGCGCCGGGGGGGCGGAGGGCAAGGACGCGTGAGTTAAACCATGCAAAAGGATAGTATTGGAGTTAGTGTTATTATGTG